>JASFLR010000061.1:0-9543 GCA_050117995.1 Anaerolineae bacterium | reverse complement strand
GACGCTGGTGACGTTGCTCCTGCCATCGAAGGTATAAAGCGTGGTATGTCCGGCTTCGTCGGTAACGCTCTGGAGGTCGTCATTGTCATCCCAGACGATCGTGCGCGACAGCCCATCGTCGCGCTCAAGTTCGGTGAGCCGCCCGCGATCATCATAGTAGTAGACGGTGCGCTGGCTCTCGCTGCCGCCGACCATGTCGACCACGGTTGTCTTGCTCATCTCATCGTCGTAGGCAAAGGTCCGCGCCGAGAGAGGGGTGGTCAGGCTAGCGACCCTGCCGTCGGCGTTGTAGGCAATCTGCACCGAGCTGCCCTTGGGGTCACGCAGCTCAGTCAGACGATGAGCCCCATCGTAGCTGTAGGTTGTGGTCTGACCCAGCGCGTTCGTCACGGAGGTGAGGTTGCCGGCTGCGTCGTGGGTGTAGTACACGGTCCGTGGCGGCGTCACGTTGGGATCGGTGATGCCGGTCAGGTAGCCGGTGGGGTCGTAGGTGAGCGTGATCTGGCGCCCATAGGGATCGCGTATGGCGACCAGTTTGTTGAATGTGTCGTAGGTCAGGGCAAGCGCCTGGCCGTTGGCGGCCTCGATACGGCTTACCCGGCGGTGGCGGGGACTGTCAAAGTAATAGGTCAGATTGTTGCAGGTGGTAAGCACATACTGCCCCGGCTGGGGTGACGTCAATTTGTCGGTCACCCCGGGAGGCGCCTCGAAGCCGCCACCCTCCGCCGGCTCAAAGGGCACGCTGGCCCCGCCACTCCAATAGAAGGTTACCGTCCCGTTTTCGTCGGTCCGGTAGACCACGTCGTGGGGGAAACGCCAGCCGTACAGGCGCATCATGCCCCCGATCTGCGCATCATGGCTGTTGTAGGTCAGGTAGACGTCCAGGGGGAGCATGCAGTTGGCACAGGGGAAGGACAGATCGGTGTGGCTATAGGAGAGATTGCCGTTAAAGACGTTGACCTGAAGGTCCAGGGGGCCGGGCGAACTTGCCTGGCCCCGTCCGCTGGGCGAAGCCAGAGCCAGAGAAACCTGGGAGTACGTCCAAGCCCACAGCAAGAGCAACAGGCCAAGCGCGAAAAACAGCGCGGCGCAGCGTAGAACACGAGGGACCCAACGATGCCGAACGTCCATGTGCACTCCTCCCTACTTCGTTGTGAGTTCGACGGTCAAAGCCCAGCATCACTGCTGGGCTTGCTGAGGTTCAAGCCTATTAGAGGACGTGCAACAGGTCAGAGTTCAGGCTCAGTCTGTGTGCTACCAGCCCCGGTGCGACAGCGACTGCTCCCATTCGGAGGGGGTGGCTGATGAGATTCGGCCTTAATTGGACCTCTATTTTCGTCAATTGTACCACAAGATAGTCAGCGAGGCAAACGTCAGATCAGGAGGTTGTGTCTTTCCAGCCCTGGAGGCGTTGAGAGGTAGCCGTTGTGCTCGACGACATCCTCCCAGGAGAACCCATTGTCGGAGGTCTCACGGGCGGCGGCCGTCAAGTAGAAGCGCGACGCATCGGCGTCGTACCTCTCCAAGAAGTAGGGCACCTTCACGAACGCGCCGCGGCTCTTGCTTAGCTTCGTTCCCTTGAAGTTGAGGTATTCTCAGACGCAGGGTGCAAAACGCATCCGGTTCAACTGCCCGGCTGATGATCGCCAACATTAGAAGAAAGCAGAGACAGATTCACTAGATTGGCACCAGACCCAGACTGATCTCGATAGCACGATCCACCTGGTGCATCGTTTGGGGTGAGAGTCGCCCCCAATACCGTCCCACTCGCCGCTTATCGATCGTCCGGATCTGATTAAGAAGCACAATCGAGTTGTGAAGCAGTCCACCTTCCGGCGCCTTGACTTCGACCTGCACGTCGTAGCGTGCTCTCTCTCCAGAAGTGAGCGCTGCCACGATCAGCACCGGGCTATACTGGTTGCCAATGTCATTCTGGATAATGAGTGCGGGTCGGGCTTTGCCCTGTTCTGAGCCTACAACTGGCTCCAAGTCGACGGTCCAGATCTCTCCTCGTCGGAAGCCTTGCTGGGTCATTCTCCCTGCTCCACCGGATCAGCGATTTCCCGCCACACTTCCTCCTCCGCGTGACGCCATTCTTCTGCCAGCGCTTGGTCGCGCTCGGCGTTGGCCTGATAGCCTGCGATCAAGCGCTCCCGGAGGGCCGACCGCCGTTGCTCCTGGATGTAGTAGATCACAGCTTCAGCAATGAACTTGCTATAGCCGCGTGGCTCTGCCTCCTCACGAACCGCATCCATAACCTCGGAAGGTAGCGTCAACGTGACTTTCTCCTTCTGAGACATATCATACCTCCTGCTCTACATCTATTTGCATGTATATATTATACAGCGAATTAGCTGTGGTGTCAAGGGCGTCAAAGTCAGAGCCGCAAAAGCAGAGCCGGGGCAAATGCGCCCCGGCTCCGAATATCCGTCTCCTAAATCACGGCTTCCCGCCTATCCTCCCAGCCGCGCGTACTCCTCCTCCATCACGCCCTCGTCCAGCTTTTTGAAGGGAGGCGCCGGCTGGCGCAGCGCCGCGAATTGGACTAGTACTATCCTCGAACTCGCGCGTACTCCTGAGTCAGTTCGCGGTGCCATGCCACATTTTCCAGGAACGAGCGGCGCAGGTCCTCGTCTGTCATCTTGTTGGCGATCTCCTGCAAGAACTGGTATCCCTCCTCCAGGACCCCAACCGCCCGCGGATCCCCAGCAACTCGCAGTACCCGATAGCATGACAGGTACACCTGAAAGGGCTCTTCTATCCACCCCTCCGGTGTGCCGCTCTGCAGATAGGCCAGGATCTCATCCACGTGACCGATAGCCTGGGCCGTCTCGCCAGCGCCCAGGAGGACCAAAGCCAGCCCGGCCAGAGCGTCCATCACCCAGGGAGCGTAGCCGGTCTCCCGCGCCAGCTCCAGGGCCTCCTCGCAGGCCGCGCGTCCCTCTTCGTAACACCCCAGAGCCCCCAGGATGCGGCCCAATCGGTTCAAAGCGGCAAGCAGCAACGGTCGCTCGCTGATCTCCCTGGCCAAGGTCAATGCCTGCCGCACGAGGGCAAGCCCCTTCTCACTGTCACCCGTCCAATGTGCCTGCCAACCGAGGTCCAGGAGGGAGCGCGCTTCCATGGCGGGTATACCTGCCTCCTGGCTCATGTGTAGCACGCGCTCGTGGTGGGCGCTTGCCGTCTCATAGTCACCACAATCTTGGAGCACACAGGCAAGGTTGTGAAGGCTGCGAAGCTCAGTGCCCCGGTCGCCAAGCTCGACGGCAAGCTGCACTGCGGCTTCCACGTGGTCCCTGGACTGCTGGTGCTCAAACTTTGCGCCGCGAGTGAATGCGAGCGCGAACTGGATCCTCATCTCGTCGAAGCGGTCTCCCACCTCCTGAAAGATCCGCTGCGACTCGACGATACAGGCTTCAGCCTGGGCTTCATCTCCCACCATGCTGTTGGCATACCAGAGCCAGCGAAGGATCTCCGCCTCCAGCCATCGCGCATCACCCTCGCGGGCCAGGGCCAGGCCCTGCGCGAACAGCTGTCTGGCCGAATCGTATTCACCCAAGTGGAAAACCTGCACGCCCCATTTGAGATGGGCCTGTGCTTCGAGGTCACGATCCACCGCAGAACGGCTCAGCCTGGCGGCAGCCTTGGCGAACTCGATACCTTGCTGGTGCTCGCCCATGTCAAACGCGTTGTCTCCCTTCTGCAGCTCAACCTCTGCCTGCTTTCGGGGATCACCCAGCAGTGCTGCCAGGCTCTCCAGGGCCTCCAGGTCGCGCAGAATGGCCTCGCGGTCCGCTTGCCGGTCGTAAACCCTTTCGCGAGCCAGCAGCAAGTCGAAGCGTTCGGTTATCTCTGTCTCCGCCGTTAGCTCGAGGGCGCGGCTCAGGTGGCGCACGGCCTCCTCGTTGGCGTACTGGCTCGCCGCTCGTTCGCCGGCCAGCCGGGCATAGTACCGTTCCTTCTCCGCATCGCCGGAAAAGTGATCGGCCAGGCTGGCCGCGATCTCCCCCACCTTATCCCCGCACAGCTCCTCCAGCGCAGTCCCGACCTCCCGGTGCAGCAGCCTTCGCTCACCAGGGCTGAGGCTGCCGTACAGATGGTCGCGGAAAAGCACATGGCCGAAGCGGTAGCGCGACAAGTGGCGAGAACCGGCCCGGATCTCGTCACGGGCCCGCACCAGGCGGTGCTTGCGCTCCAGGTCTTCCGACAACAAGTGCAGCAACTGCCGCTCTTCGTGGCCCTGTACCCGGGCCACCACCTGGGCCGTGAATTCCTCTCCCTCCACGCTAGCTACCGCCAGGATATCCCGCAGCTCCGGTGAAAGGCGTCCGATGCGCTGCTCGATGGCACCTTCCACCCGCGCCGGCAGGGTTTCCCAGTGCAATGCCGGCCCTTCGATCCATCGCTCCTCGTCGTCACGTAGGAGATCTTGGCGTTCCTGCATGGCGCGCAACAGCTCGACCGTGAACAGGGGGTGACCGAGCGTGCGAGCGAACAGGGCTCCGCGGAACCCCTCGTCCAGCCGGTTGGGTTCGGAATCGAGGAAGGCGTCGATGAAGGCGCGGTCCTGGCTTGGATCCGAGCGGGCAAGGTCGACCCAAACGTCTCCGAACTGCTCCTTGAGTTCGGCTAGCACCTTGTCCAAGGGGTGGTCCTCGTCTTTGACAGGACCCGCCCCGTCTCGCCCAAACACCACTTCCTCGGGGCGGTAGGCGGCGGCGAGCAGGATAGGGTGCCCCTGCAGCCTGCGGCCCAGGTGGAACAGCAGCCCCGTGGAGGCGACGTCGGCCCACTGCAGGTCGTCGATGATGAGCAGCAGCGGGTGGGTTCGGGCCAAACAGCATAGCACGTTCGTCACCTGCTCGAACAAGTGACTCTGTTCTAGGCCCTTGGTGTGGGCACGCTGGTGCTCCACCTGCTCCCGGAGGCGGGTCAGCCAGGGCGCAACCTGGAGTTCTGTGGCGACCTCGGCTCGCGAGAGAAGCGTGGGCCCGTCGATCAGGATGCCAGTGATATACGGGCCACGTTCGGCTAAAGCCTGAGCAGCGATAGGCAGTGCGACCCACAACCGGCGGGCGTGGTCACGGCCGATGCTGCCCGCCGCCCAACGCGCCTCCACGTCACCCATGAGCATGGAGAGCATCTCCCGGAAAGGCAGATAAGGGTCTCCTGCGCCGGATAGGGCGTTGCACTTGCCCAGGGCAACCAACAGGTCGGAATGGGCATCCATGGCCCGGCGGACGAACTCGCCGAGGAGGGCCGTCTTGCCCCGGCCCGGACCCCCAGTGACAAAGACCACCTGGCCTTGCCCAGCCAGTGCCGCCTCCAGGTAGGCGTCCAGCCGGGCCAACTCCTTCTCCCTGGCGACAAAGACCGGACCTGGCTGGTCGGCAGCATCCCGCTCCAAGAAGCCGGGAAGGAAGGCCTCAGGGGCAGGGGGTGGTGGAGGAGCCTCCAGTGTTCCGTCGCGGATTTGCTCGTAAAGGCGAGTCGTTTCGGCCGCCGGCTCGACGGCCAGCTCTTGGGCGAGCACCCGGCGGCAGGTCTCGTACTGGGCCAGGGCTGCCCCGCGACGTCCGCTGTAGGCCAGCATGCGCATAACCTGCTGGTGGGCCTCCTCGCGCCATGGATCCAGCTCCACCTGGCGCCAGGCGTAAGGCAGCGCACGCTGGTACTGGCCTCGTTGCAGGTAGTGGCGCGCCAGACGGTGAAGGGCATCCATCGCCAGACGATGTAATCGCTCGCGGGTCAGGAGAGCCCACTCCTCGAACTCCGGGCTGTCAGCAATAGAGAATCCCTCGAGGAAGCTGCCCCGGTACAATTCCACCGCCTCGACCAGTTGCGGAACAGGCGCACGGCCAGTCGAACGACCGGCTTCCAGGAGGCTGAGGAAGCAGGGCACGTCCACAAAGACACCGGCGGAGGTGTCAAGCTGGATCGTCTGGCGGCTGATGCGGAACAGCGGCAGGTCAGAATGACGGTCGTCACCAAGTGCCCGGCGCAGGTTGGCCAGCGCCTGCCGCAGATTCGTTCGGGCGGTTCGCTCGGGACTGCCAGGCCACAACGAGCCGGCCAGCGTCTCGCGGCGATGGGGGCGATCTGGTTCGGTGGCGAGCAAGGCCAGCAAGGCTCGTACTTTGTCCGACCCAAAGTCAGAGACATGATCCCCGTCCAGGGTACTCTGGAAAGGTCCGAGCATAAGGATGGAGAGAGTGGGCACGTTCCCCTCCTTTGCTAGAGACGGGACCATCAAGCCACTAACCTCATTCTACCACAGCTCAGCTCCCAACGCAAGCCCAATGCTGTGATCACGATGGACCTACGTTCTCATCACGGTTGCTTGCTATAATGACTGATACGTAGATCGTGGCGGACCCGATGTCTGATGGGAGTGGATGTGATGCTCGTGGACACGCAATCCCCCGATTATCAGTCCTACCTGCTACGCCTGTGGCGGGTGCGCAGCAGTGTCGCTTCTCCAAGCGACGAGGCGTCCATCTGGCGGGCGTCTCTGGAGCATCCCCATACAGGGGAGCGAGTGGGGTTCGCCAGTCTTGACGATCTGGTCGAGTACCTCCGCCATCAAATGGATGTCGAGGAGGCAGATGAGGGGTAGAGAGGAGGTGATGATCAAGAACACAGCTAGATGCAGTAACACTCGTGCGTAAGTCATTCGATTCTGAGAAGGAGGTAAAAGGTGAATAAGAGAATGGTTCCTTTGGTGATCTTGATCGCGGTTGTGGCGCTGCTGGCTGCAACACTCCCTGCCTTTGGCGCGCCACCACAAGCAACCACCATCTCCGGGCTCGAGTGCATCTATGTGGACACTCCTGGGGAGATGGAGATCATCGGGCAGACGGTGTTCATTAGAGGCCAGGTCAACGTCAACCGGTTCATCTCGGACGACCCCACAGCCTTTCCGGACGGGACCAATACAGCGGTGCTCGACGTGAGGGTGAGCCGCAAGACCGGGATGATTATCTGGAGCGCAGAAGCTGTCTTCCAGCCTGACGAGATGGAGGGAACCTTCGAGGGCACTGGCCTGGGGTGGTTCAAGACGGACCCGGTGACCGGTGCCGTGCTGGACGGCAAGGGCGTGGGCGTGTTCCATGGCACCGGCGAGCTGGAAGGCCTGACGCTGAAGCAGGATCTATACCCAGGGGACCCGACCGAGTGCCCTGGGACCGCATTTGACGCCAGCCGGTGGCAGGGGTTCATCGTCCCGCCGGAACCGTAGGGGATGCACGGTGCGCGATGCTCATTCCACAAGAGCTGGCAGCTCGCCCCTGTAATCGCACAAACCCAACTTGACCATGTGCACCAGGGCAGCGGGCACATAAGGAAGGAGCCGGGGCACATGCCCCGGCTCCCCGATCTCCTGCTTTCCTGTTCCCCTCTCATCCTTCCAGCCGCGCGTACTCCTCCTCGATCACACTCTCTTCCAGCTTCTTGAAGAGCGGTGCAGGCGGACGCAGCGCCTGGCCCGGTGGTAGTTCGCTCTTCACCCAAGCGCCGATGGCGCTGCTGTGGTCGTAGGTCAGCGCCTGGTGGCTGCGCGCCTCTTCCTCGTACTCGACCACGTGCTGCGTGCCAAAAAGCTGACCGTCGTAGCCCAGGTACTCATGGAGCTGTTGGGCGGTGTGCGGCAGGATCGGCGCCAGGATCGTCTTCAGGTTGTCGACGACGCGCAGGATCACGTAAACGCTGGTTGCGGCTGCCTGCCGGTCCTCCTTGATCTGGAACCAGGGCGCTTTGCGATCCAGGTAGCCGTTGGCCTCGCGGGCCAGGGCCAATGCTGCGTTCAACGCAGCCCGGAACTTGCAGGCGTTATACAGCTCGCCCACCGTCTCGAACCCGGCTTCCACCTTTTCCAGCAAGGCCTTGTCCTCGGCGTCCAGTGCGCCGGGCTCGGGCACCACCCCGTCGAAGCGTTTGTACGCGAATGACAGCATGCGGTTCGCCAGGTTGCCCCAGGTGGCGACCAACTCGTTGTTGTTCCGCTCTACGAAATCCTCCCAGGAGAACTCGGTGTCTCGGGTCTCGGGCGCGGTGGCGGTCAGGTAGAAGCGCAGGGCGTCGGGGTCGTACTTCTCCAAGAAGTAGGGCACCTCCACGAACGCGCCGCGGCTCTTGCTTAGCTTGGCCCCTTTGAAGTTGAGGTATTCATTGGCAAAAGGGACAAATCCTTTCCGTGCTCACTGTGCGGCTGGCGATCCGGTAGGAGCACCGTGCCACACTGCACCACTATCCTCCTCGTGGAATGACATACGAAGCACGGCACGGTGTCTCTGGCAACTCACCTGTCGGAGGCACTACGCCTTCGGCGCGCATCCCCTGCGGGGAGGGGCGCTGCAACTGATGCCTCTCGAAGCCGCCTATGAGCCGTTTTGCGAAATCGGCAGTCCTACAAACAACGCGTGGCCCGCGTCTCGCACCGGGTGGATGCTCAGCGCCGGAGCGACTGTTGTTGTATCCAAGTTGTCGGCATCAGCACAGACGAGGGCGATGCGAATGTGGGCGCGGGAGAGGGTATAGCGGTTTCAGCGGGCAACATAGCTCTATAACTCTGGATGCATCAGATGAAAACCTGTCGCGTCTTGATACGCTTTGGCGACGGCCAGGAGTTCAGCTTCTCCAAATAGTTTTCCGACAAAAGATATACTGGCCGGTCTTCTAGAACCATGGAATCCGCAGGGGATCACGACCATGGGGTATCCGCATACGTTGGAATCCCATTGACTGGTCCACGTGATCTCGATATAGACATCGACATCTTGCATGTACTCGTGCATTTTCGCCATCATCAAACTTCTGGCCCGACTTGCTTGTAGATACTCAATAGCCGGCATAAATCTGGCTTCTCTCCAGTATCTGGGCCAATTGGTTTGCGCATCATCGAATAGAAGATATTCACCACTGAGGAAACGATCGCTATTGGCTGCGCCGTTTTCAACCTCCATCATATTTCCTAACGCAGAACTGTAGGGTTGAAAGATGTTCTGATCTGGTCCGAAATCCAAAGGCACCAAATCGAACCCCAAATCGCGAAAGAAATCCAACACGGGCAAGCTCAGTTTTCGAACACTCGATCTAAAGGCGACGTCTCCTGGCATCAAGTCGCCTTCAAAGAATGTGGTGCGGTACCCAAGCTTCAGGTTGGTTATATCAAAATCGGGATCCCAATTGAAGGGTAGATCGATGATGGTGTTGTCTCTACCATCCGGCCCAACTATTGCCTTGAACACAATGGCACACCCCTCAACGGAACGGCACATCGGTGTCACCTTGTCAAAGCTCCAGGCCGTGGTCATAGCACCGTAGCGGCTCACTCGGCCAAAGGTCGGTTTCAATCCAGACACGCCGCAAGCATCACAGGGTGAGATCATGGAGCCAGACGATTCAGTACCAATTGAAAAGCCCACACAGCCCGCAGCCGTAGCTGAACCAGGGCCAGCAGACGATCCGCCAGCCCCCCATGCCGGGTTCCACGGATTTCTGGTCATCCCACCAAACCAACGGTCGCCCGTAGCCAGTGTGCCCGTC
>JASFLR010000060.1:0-9554 GCA_050117995.1 Anaerolineae bacterium | reverse complement strand
CACCCTCACACCAGGAGCGCCAAAAAGCGCTCTATGTCGTAGGTGGCAGTTTGAGCCACCGGCGAGACCTGGGGCAGGACCAGGTCAAAAGCGTGGTCGGTGTGTGGGAACTCGACAAGGATAGAGCTGGCCCCCGCCCCACGCAACTCGTGGTGCAGGCGGCGGACAGTGGGTAGCAGGCCAAATATGTCGTCCGTACCCTGCAAGAGCAGGGTAGGCGGGCAGTCCTGTCCCACGTGATATATCGGCGACAGCAAGCGGTACACCTCCGGGACCTCGTCCGGCGTTCCCCCGATCATGTCGGGTATCATGTCCAGGAACGAGCGTTCCGTGCAATCATCGTCGCACTGCAAATTGAATAGCCTGGCGAGGAGGGCATCAGACACCCGATCCAACTTGAGCGATCGGGCGCTGGCACCCAGCCCGAGGGTTTCCGCAGCAGCAGGCTCCTGCAGCGCGAGAAAATCGGTGGGCGGGTAAAAAGCGACCACGCCTCGCACAGATGTATCACCATCTCCCGACAGTGCCGGCAGCGACGGGTGTCCCGCAGTATAGGCTGCTAGCAGGGCAAGGTGCGCTCCAGCCGACCCCCCCATGAGCACGACCCGCTCCTGGTCCAAGCTGTACTGGCGGCTGTGCGCTTTGATCCACAGGACTGCCTCCTTTACCTCAGCGATCATCGTCGGGATGTCGCCCTCAGGACAGAGGGTGTAGTCAATATCAAGGATGGTGTGCCCCTGCGCCGCCAGTCGCCGGAAAAAGGGACGCGTCAGCATATCCTTCTCTCCAATGCGCCAGCCACCCCCATGCACAAAAACGACAGCCAATCCGGTCGGAGTCACACTGGGCGGCGGGCTCCAGAGATCGGCCAGCAGCGGTGTACCAGTTCGGGCCTGGTGCGCGTAGACGACATCGCGCTGCAAGATCGCACGACCGGGCTCTCTTGCCAGTAGCGACCATCGCCGGGGGAGCATCAGCAGCCTGAGCGGTGCCGGTATCCGTTGCTCCCACCCTGCACCAAAGACGGCATCAAACCCCGCCTCCGAGTCTGGTACGTCCTGCAGGAACTGGACAGCCAGGGCCGTCCCCGCCGCGCCGGTTCCCGCCATCTTCCAGTCGCGTCGGACCAACCCCAGCAGGGCACCCAGGCCACTGACAATACCCAGGATGGGGGTCAGAGCACCACCCACTAGCTTGAACGGCCACAACAACAGCCTGACCAGCGGCACTCGCGGCCTGGAAAGCGCCGCCGCCGCCAATAGGCTAGCCAGATAGGTCAAGGTTTTTACCATACTCATAGCTCAATCTCCGCAACAGAATCTAGGATCCAGCTTGGGCGATAGGGAAAGCGATCGATGTCCTCACGGCGTGTCACACCGCTCAGCACCAGGATCGTCCGCATGCCGCTCTCCACTCCGGCAACGATGTCCGTCTCCATCCGGTCGCCAACTATGACCGTGTCCTCTGAATGGACGTCCAGGTAGTTCAGTGCTGAGCGCATCATCAAAGGGTTGGGTTTGCCCACGTAGAACGGAGCCTTGCCGCTGGCCTTCTGAATCAGCGCAGCCATCGCCCCGCAGCCCGGGACCGTTCCCGCCTCGCTCGGTCCGCTGACGTCTGGATTGGTGGCGATGAACCGCGCCCCGGCCTCGATAAGCCGCACCGCCTTGGTGACAGCCTCATAGTTGTAGCCCTCTATCTCTCCCAGGACCACATAGTCGGGATCGACGTCGGTGAGTACGTAGCCAATGTCATGAATAGCCTGCGTCAAGCCACTGGCGCCAATGACAAAGGCAGTACCCTGCGGTCGCTGGCTCTGCAAGAAATCCGCTGTCGCCATCGCCGAGGTAAACAGACGATCTGTTGGGATCTCTAATCCCACAGTGTGTAGCCGGTGGGCCAGGTCCCGTGGTGCGTACAGCGAGTTGTTGGTAAGCACCAAGTATTCGCGTCCCTGCTCTTGTAGGCGGGAGATGAACCGGTCGGCGCCCGGGATCATCTGCATCCCCTTTACCAGCACACCATCCATGTCCGTGATAAAATGCTTAATCGATTCCATATGCTTCCGCCTTTCGCTTGACAGGAACTGCCGCGCTACGTGGCGCCCTCCAGCGCAGAATCCGCCATAGGCAGGCCCTCGAGCTGCATGATCCGCAGCGCGTTCGTCGTCGGGCAGGGCCCGGGCCGCAGGATGTAGTCGAATACCATGCGTCCACCCTCGACGCTGTCCCTGAAATGATAGTTTACCACCTGGGACAGCTCGCGGGCAAGATTCGCCAGCTCGAGGTCGTGCGTGGCAATAAAACCGAGACCACGCTTGCCGGTCAGCGCGCGCACATACGCGCGACTGCCGGTAAGTCGCTCTCGGTTGTTCGTGCCCCGAAAGATCTCGTCGATGCAGTACAGTAGCGGCAGCGGATGATCGCGCTGCAACTCAGCCAGCAGAGCTTTCAGGCGCTTGACCTCGGCATAGAAGAACGATATCCCGTCGGTCACCGAATCGCTGATGCCCATGCTGGTGTACAACCGGAAGGGAATCGTCTGCAGGCATTGCGCATTGACCGGCCCGCCCGCATAGGCCAGGGACAGGTTCACGCCCACAGTCTTCAGAAAGACGCTCTTCCCCGCCATATTCGACCCGGTGATGACGGTCACCTGTCCCAGTTCGGACACACTGAAATCATTGCAGACCTTTTCCGCGTCCGGTATTAGGGGATGGCCCAGGCCTTGCGCATTGAACGGCCCTGTCCGTTCCTGCTCCTCGCCCGCCAGTATCTCGGGAAAGGAATAGCCAGGGTTCAGATAGGCGAGATTGGCCAGCGACGATAGGGCCTCAAGCTCGAACCAGGTATCCATCCACCCCGGCGCTCTTTCCGCCACATCGGTCCTTGTCCGGTTCAGCCGATAGGCAAGATACGCATCCCAGGGCAGAAGGGTGTTCAGGATCAAACGGAGCATTGGATTCTCGCGCAGGCTCATGACGGCAACCACACGCGTGATGCGCGAAAGATAGCTGGACGGTCGATGGGCAGGATGGAGATAAGGCTTACAGAGCGCCTCCAGGTGTGGCGTGTCCCGATAGGAAAAGCTCTCCAATTGGCTGAAGACCGCTCGCAGCTGTCGTAGCGCCCCCGCCAGCGCCACTGCCTGGTCTGCGGCAGGCTCCATCCTTCGCGACCAGAGCAGCCAGAGCCCCAGATAGGCCGCCAGCGTCATCTGCCACCAGGGCGGTAACCCGCCGAGCAGGTCGGCGGCGAGCAGGGCCGCGTTCAGTATGACCATGACGCCAAACACGATTAGCCAGCGCCCCATCCCGCCAGAGGATTCGCTGGTCTGCAACCACTCTGCCAGGCGGTTCGCCTTCCAGGTTCTCCTGGCGCCAGCAGCTTCCATCGCATTCAGCGCCAGCCTGTCGCGAAACAAGTGTAGTGGGGCCAGTTCGCGCACAACCTGTTGCCGCTGACGCGCCAGCGTAGGATCGGGTTCCGGAGCGGTCAGCCAGGCCCTCAAGCGCTGGCTGCCTTCGTACGAAACAGCGGTATCGAGCAGATGGTGCAACGAGCGCTTGCCGGTGAGATCCAAGTCAGCTTCGAACGGATGCTCAGCGTCTGGCTGGTGGTAAAAGGTCGCCGGGATCTCATCCCAGGCGAGCCTTGCCCGGGCGAGGTGTGCTGTCTTGATCTCCAGCCACAGGCGGTGTCGCTCGATACTCCGCCCGATCCGGCGATGAACAGCCACAGCAAACCCGAAGAGCAGCAGCCAGATCGCCGCGCAGAGGACGGCAATCCATGCCTCCGTCACAAAGACTGCCACGCCGATCACTGGCGGGCCAACGCAAAAAACAGTGAGCCGCACCCACGAATAGCGCGTGCTGGTGCGATCCAGCCGCTGCAACCGGTTCCTCAGGCGGACAGTCTGGCTATTTAGGGCGCGCAGCCTGGCTTCTTTCATCACTCCCACCTACTGCCGTATTGGCAAATCCTTTGAGACCAGCTGAGAGGAGCGGGGGGCCATCGCCGATCAGCTTGATCACGCCCATGACGATGGTGAAGAACTCGAGCCGGCCCACAAACATCGCCAGCATCTCCACCCACAGCACTCCTGCAGGAGCACCAGCCGTCGTGATCCCCACCGAAACCCCAACCGTGCTCAATGCGCTGGCGAATTCGAACAGACTGTCCTGTAAGGGGTAGCCATGGGCAGCGACGACCCCGCTCCCGGTCACAAAGACCGCCACATAGAGAAACACAAACATCGCGACCTGGCGCAACTGCCTGTCGCTGACAAAAACCCTTTGCTCGCCCTGCCAGAGATCAGGCTCGGTGACGACACGGCGCGGCAGCAGATTTCGCCGGAACTCCCAGATCAATCCCCTCAACAGGACGTAGATGCGATACTGCTTGATGCCCCCAGCGGTCGAACCAGCGCCTCCCCCGATCAGCATGAAGAGGATGATCACTAGCCAGCCGAGTCCATTCCACTGCCTCAGGTCCACCGTAGCAAAGCCGGTAGTCGACAGCGCTGAAACGGCGTTAAAGACTGCCGCCCTCAGTCCCTCGCCAGAAGTGGCGTACAGGCCCCCTGTCACCCCAAAGAACAGCACTGCAGCGCCAAGCGCGATGAGCATCGCGCTCTGCCGCACCTCGCTGTTCCGGGCCACCGCCCTGAACTTGGCCCGGAGGAGGGTGTAGGCCGTGAGGAAATTCAGCATCCCCAGCAGCATGAGCAGGATGATCACCGCTTCCACAGCCGGACTCTGCCAATAGGCGATCGATTGGGCGCGCGTGGAAAAGCCGCCGGTCGACAGCGCGCAGAAGGCGTGATTGACCGCATCGAACCAGCTCATCCCCACCAGGCGCAGCGCCACGATGCCAACGACATTGTAGGCCGCGTACATGGCAAGCACCAATCTCGCCGATCGCCGCACGTGCGGCAAGAGCTGCTCCTGCCGGCCCTCGACCGCGGCGAGGCCGGGACCCAAAGGGCCAGTCAGCGTGCTCAACATGAGAATGGCCAGACCCGCGCCCCCGGCCAATTGGGTGACGCTACGGTAGAAAAGCAACAGCGGAGAGGACTGGCTGACGTCAAGCACCGATAGGCCAGCCGTGGTCCAGCCGCTGGTCGATTCAAAGAGCGCGTGCGTGAGACTCATGCCCGAGAAGAGAAAAGGGATGGCCCCGGCTAGGGTTGCCAGCAGCCAGGTCAACACCACGATGACCGCTCCCTCGGGCATGGTGAGGCTCGTGGCAGGGCGGGGCGTCAGCCGGCGCCAGAGCACCAGGCCGAAAAGTCCGAGCAACAGGCCGGGTAGCAAAAAGCCCCAGGCTATCCCGAGTTCCTGGCGATAGAATGGAAGCAGCAAGAGTGGGGAAAGGATCAACAGGCTGGCAATCAGGCAGAGCAGGCCCATATAGCCCAAGATGGCGCGATAGCGTTGCCGGAGGAACTCAGCGTAGCGCACGGGAACCGCTATGCCTCTTCACCAGCCAGCGCACGCACCAGGTCTTCGTGCTGCTCGGGATTTGCAATCGCAATCAAGCGATCGGCTACCTGCAATCGGTCCTGCCCTCCAGGCACCACCACATGTCCGTCGCGGATGATGGCGACTATCAGGCTTCCCCCAGGCAGGTCGAGCTCCTGGAGAGCCTTGCCGGTCACCGGAGCGTCGCCATCCAAGACCACTTCCGTCACATAGAGCCGTCCCTCATCTGCAGGGAACAGCTGCGTGATCTCATCATAGACGGTCCGTCCCTCTATCAAACTGCCGATCACTTGAGTGGACGAGAACACCTCTCTGATCCCCAAGCGGCGAAAGACCTCCTCGTTCTCCGGATCGTTGACCAGGGCCAGCGTGCGCGGCACGCCATACAACTTCTGGGCGACCTGACATGCCACCAGGTTGTCGGGATCCTGGGGCGTAAGGGACAGAACCAGATCGGCCTGCCGGGCGCCTGCCTCCTCGAGCACGACGGGGTCGCTCCCATCACCCACCAATACCATCGCCTTGACCCGCCGCGACAGCATCTGCGCTTCTACCGGGTCGGGATCCACAATCGTAACCCCGTAGCCACGGCGGACAAACAACCGGGCCAGGAAATAGATGGTCTCGACCGTCTCACCGCCGCCAAGAAGGATCACGTTCATGGCTGTTCGTCCTCCCAGGATACCCCCAACGCGCTGAGAAAGGCAGCAGAAGAGAGACTGGTCGGGCAGATCGTCTCGATCCCGAATTCGCGATAGACTGCTTCCCTTGATGGATCATTCACCCGAGCCAGGACCTGGGGCACGCCAAAGACCTTCTGAGCCACCTGGGCTACCATCAGGTTCACGTTGTCCAGGCTGGTAACGGCGACCAGGGCCCCGGCCCTGTCGATCTTGGCCTGGCGCAAAACAGCCAGTTCCGCTGCATCGCCCGTAACCCGGAACCCACTGAACTCGGTGGAAAGGTTCTCAAAAGCCATCTCGTCGCGATCGATGGCCACCACGCTGTTACCCAGACTGCTCAGCTGATTGGCCAGGAGGGAACCCAACCGCCCACAGCCCACGACGATGACGTACTCTCTCGATACCATACCTTCTCTCCGCCCTGCTACGCTGCACCAGGCGAGCGCTGTCTTGGCGAGGGACCAAAGTGTTCCTATGACATACTACCAGCAGAGGTAGGTGCACATCACGGATGCCTGACTCCTTTTGTCCGCTGGGTTAGTATACCGCAATGCATGGCAGTGTCAAGTCAGCACCGCCACTCCCTGCAGGGCCAGGTCTGAGTCTGGTGTACAGGTCTGCGAGGTCTTTGCTGTGAGCCAGAAGCGTTGTTCAACCGGCGCCCCATTGACGGGCGGTCGGCGGCGTGATATACTGATAGAAGGTGAATGACAGTTACGGCCATATTGTATCGTACCCGCTTGAGGGATTGCCATGCATCAACATGAAGAGCTGCGCTGGGGTCTGACATGAACTTTGCCAAATACCACGCCCTGGGGAACGATTATCTCGTGATCGAGCCAGCAGACGCCGCCGACAACCCAAGTGCCTGCCAGATACAACGCATTTGCGATCGCCATTATGGCGTGGGTTCGGACGGCGTTCTCCTGGGACCCTATCCCCACGCAGACGGTGGCTTTGGGTTGAGGCTCTTTAACCCCGATGGTGGAGAATTCGAAAAGAGCGGCAACGGGCTCCGAATTTTCTCGCGCTACCTCTGGGATCGCAGTCTGGTAGGCCCGGAACCGTTCACGATCTCCACGCCTGGCGGCATCGTCACCTCCCAGGTTCATGAGGGTGGCCGGTCTGTCACGGTAGAGATGGGCACCATCAGTTTCGATAGCCAGAAGATTCCGGTGCGTGGCCCAGCGCGCGAGGTCCTCAACGAGACGCTTGAGGCTGGCGGGCGTACGCTACACTACAGCGCCGCCACTATTGGCAATCCCCATTGTGTGATCCTGTGCGAGCATATCTCACCCCGTAAAGCCCGGGAACTGGGCCCGATCATCGAGACAGATCCCAGGTTTCCAAACAGGACCAACGTGCAATTCATGGTAGTACGCGATCGCCACAACATCCAGATCGAAATCTGGGAGCGTGGCGCGGGCTATACCCTTGCCTCGGGCAGTAGCAGTTGCGCTGCAGCTGCCGTAGCCCACCGCCTGGGATTCTGCGATCAAGAGGTAGAAGTGCACATGCCTGGAGGCGAGATCGCTATCTCGATTGGCGATCACGGCGCCATCACGATGAGGGGGTCCGTGACCAAAATCTGCGAGGGTGTTCTGTCCCTCGAGTTGTTCAGCTGAATTCGACGCCTCACGCAAGGCAGATCGGCGATTTTCCTTTGATAGAGTCCCAGTCTTTGCAGCGAGACATCATGAACCGCCGTACAGTCGCCACTGTATTGCTTCTGCTCTGCCTGAGCCTGGCAGCTGGCAGGCCATACCCCGGCTCTGCAGCGAGTGCCGCGCCAGTCCCTGGCATCCACACTATCCGCGCAGACGACAACGTGCTGCAACTTGCAGCGGATAGTGGCTATACCTGGATGGTCCAGCTCATGGAGTGGCGGGAGATCGAACCAGCACCCGGTGAGTTTTTCTGGGAGTACGCTGATTGGCTGGTGCGAGCAGCAGAGTACTACCGCTTGGATCTGGTCCTGCGCCTGGATCACCCGCCCGACTGGGCCTTGTCCTCCGACGGCGGCAGTCCTGTGGATGTCGCCGCCTATTCCGCCTTTGTGAGCCGGGTCGCGGCTCGCTACCGTGGGCGCCTACTGGCCTACATCATCTGGAACGAGCCCAACTTGGCCCTCGAGTGGGATGGGCAGCCTCCCGATCCGGCGGGATACACCAGATTGCTCTGTGCGGCTCGCTCCGCCCTACAGAAAGCCGATCCTGGAGCCCTGGTCGTGAGCGCAGGGTTGGCGCCGACCAACCACACCGACGCCTCTGCACTGGATGACCGGCTCTTTTTGCAGGAGATGTACGCCGCTGGTGCTGGCGAATGCTTCGATATCCTGGGCGCCCACCCCTACGGCTTTGCCTACCCCCCCCAGGACCCCCACGAGGCACACGACAGCCTGAACTTTGCGCGGCTGTCCGACCTGCGAGCGATCATGGTCGCTGAGGGAGAGAACGACAAGCCAATCTGGGCGACGGAACTGGGCTGGACCACCGATTCCGTGGGCGAAGAGCAGCAGTGGCTGGAGGTCAGCGAGGAGGAGCAAGCCCGCTACTTGGTGGGTGCATTCGAAAAGGCCGCCCGGGATTGGCCCTGGCTGGAGCGGATCGCAGTCTGGCATCTGAGCACCGGTCTGCCATATGGGGACTCGATGCGTGGGTATGGCCTCCTGGCTGCCGATGGCACACCAAAGCCAGCCTACCGCGCCCTGGCAAAGATGATCGGGAACAACGGCAGCACCGGGGCGTATCGGAAGGAAAGCGCGCTGTCAGAGGCACAAGCGGTGGAGATCCTGGCGCCTGACGTGGTCGTTCGGCTGAGCGACCCGGACACCTTCTACCCTCACTGGGCCCGTCCTCATTGCGGGTACGTGCCGTGCCGCCAGTGGACGGGACAGTTCTATGTGACAGATCCAGGCGTGGTGCCCTGGCAACTCCAGGTGGAGATCATGCAGGTTGAGGAGCCAGGCAACCTGATCTGGATAAACGGCCGCCAGACTGATCCACCTGCCCTGCCCCTTCGCGACCGGCCCGACTTTGCCTCGGTCTGGACAGCGATCGAGATTCCGGTCCCGGCCGTGTTCCTGCAGCCCGGTGCCAACACCGTGGAGATCCGTTCCAGCCCGCGACTCCCAGTGTACCAGTATGGCAATGGTCGCTTTGAGAGCCTGCAAATCCGCAACGCACGGCTGACTAGGGGCTCCTGAGCACCCCCTGATCGGTACCCAGCCACAGCGCCTCTGATGGGTCCGCCAGGATAGCGTACACGCTGGCATCCTCCACCCCCCAGGGCTGCCAATTCCTGCCGCCATCCGTGCTCCGGAAGAGGCCGAGATGCTCCGCGCCAGCATAGATCGCGCCTGGCTCTTCTGCGCTCCACGCAAGGGCCGT
>JASFLR010000059.1:0-9596 GCA_050117995.1 Anaerolineae bacterium | reverse complement strand
GTAGATTGGGCTCAGCCGTGGTCAGCAGTCGCTCGATGAGGGCCAGCCCGTCGGACCCACCGTCAAGGGCAGAGCGGGGCTCGTGGGCCCGGATCTCGGGGGGGAGCTCCTGCCATTCATCCGTCGCGACGTAAGGCAGGTTGGCGGTGATGATATCGACGGGACCAGGAAGCGCGGCAAGCAGGTCGCTGTGCAGGCAATGAACGCGGCCGGTGACGCCATGGCGGAGGGCATTTTCTGTAACAACTTCCAGCGCGTCCGGGGAATTATCAAGGGCATAGACAGTGCACT
The DNA here is from genome assembly GCA_050117995.1 of Anaerolineae bacterium. Taxonomy (GTDB): domain Bacteria; phylum Chloroflexota; class Anaerolineae; order JAAYZQ01; family JAAYZQ01; genus JBFFCR01. The sequence continues at coordinate 9,305 of JASFLR010000059.1, read as the reverse complement.
GGGGGAGATGCACACCCAGCGAGACGGCGATGGCCCCGCTCCCGGCACCGACGTCGGCGATACGGGGTGGGTACGCCATTTGGCTGGCGATCTTTAGTGTGTGCTCGACGAGAAGCTCAGTCTCGGGGCGAGGGATCAGCACCCGAGGATCCACCACTAGCTCGAGGCCGTAGAATTCCCGATAGCCGAGGATATAGGCCAGGGGCTCACGGTCTCCGCGGCGCGCTACTAGATTGCGATATCGGGTCAGTAGCTCGGGGGGGAGCTGCTGCTCGGGCCGGGCCAGTATGGCTGCGCGGTTGGTTCCGAGCAGATGGGACAGCAGGAGTTCGGCATCCAGTTGGGGTGACTCGACGTCGTGATTGGCCAGGTGGGTGGTTGCCTGGGCCAGCGCGTCGTCGAGCCGCATGCGGTCAGGCCCCGATGGCTTGCAGGCGCTCCGCCTGGTCGGTGGTAGCCAACTCGTCTATGATCTCGTCCAGATCGCCATCGACGATGGTTTCCAGTCGATAGAGGGTCAGCCCGATGCGGTGGTCTGTGAGCCGGTTCTGCGGATAGTTGTAGGTGCGTATTTTCTCGCTTCGCTCACCTGAGCCAACCTGCAGGCGCCGTTCCTCTCCGCGCTCTTTCATCTGGGCTTGCTGCTCGGCCTCGTACAGCCGGGCGCGCAGTACGGCCATGGCGCGCTCGCGGTTCTGTGTCTGGCTGCGCTCACTCTCACAGGAGACGACGGTATCGGTAGGCTTGTGAACGATGCGCACCGCGGTGGCATTCTTCTGCATGTGCTGGCCGCCTGGTCCTGAAGAGATATAGGCGGTAATCTCCAGGTCTACCGGGTTGATGTCGATCTCGACGTCGTCGATCTCGGGCAGGACGGCTACAGTGGCGGTGGAGGTATGGATGCGGCCCTGCGATTCGGTGACTGGCACGCGCTGCACGCGGTGGACGCCGCTCTCGTACTTTAGCCGGGAGTAGGCCCCCTTGCCTCTGATCTGAAAGATCACTTCCTTGAAGCCGCCCACTCCGGTGCTATTGGAACTAAGGATTTCTGTCTTCCAGCCCTGGGTCTCGGCATAGCGCGTGTACATTCGGTATAGATCGGCGGCAAATATGCCAGCTTCATCGCCGCCGGCTCCCGCACGGATCTCCATGATTACGTTCTTCTCGTCGTTGGGATCCTTGGGAAGGAGCAAGAGACGCATTCGCTCGTATAGCCGCCTCATCTCATCATCGATACGGTCGATCTCCTGGTCAGCCATCTCCTGCATCTCGGGGTCGTCCTCGAGCTCGGCCAATACCCGGGTGTCGGCTTGCTCTTGGGCCAGAGTTTCATAGCGCCGGTATGCCTGCACCAGGTCCTGAATCTCGGCTTGCTCCTGGGCATATTCGGTCACCTGCACATGATCGGTGACTATCTCAGGATCGGCCATGAGCCGGTTCAGTTCTTCGTATCGCTCTTCAACCAGTTTTACCTTGTCCAGCATGATCCACCAACCCTTCTCTTTCGTGTATTCATGATACGGCAAAAGACAAGGTGCGTCAAAATTGGGTCTACGGCAAACCGAGACACGGGCCGGAGCTGGTGTACCTGGTGCAGCCAGGGCGGGCGGAGGCTCTTTGGTGGGTGGTACCGACTGGGTAGCGTGCAGGCTTGGAGCGCGGCTGCCTACTCGCCGCCATGGGGCAGGACGGGGTGGGCCATCTCGCCGCGGGGGATGCGAAAGTAGAACCAGAAGAGGATAGTTGCAGCGGCGACCATAGCAGTGGCGGTAAGGAAGAGGGTGCGGTAACCGAGAGATACGATGATATAACCACCGGCCAGGGACAGGGTGGCAAAGGCCAAGCCCGATCCAAGCATGAAGGCGGAGGCCATGGTAGCCTGCCAGCGGGGTGCTACGAGTTCCTGGGAAAAGAGGCGCAGCGGACCCACAGTGAGGGAAAACATGGCTGAGGAACCAACATAGGCCAGGCCCGCGACGGGCCAGTGCGGGCTGAGGATCAGCGGCAGCATGCACAAGCCCATGCCAACCATTCCCCATACGATAGTGCGCGAGTTGCCCCAACGCGCCACGATCAGGGGCGCGAGCAACGCCCCTGGCACGGAGATCAGCAGGGCGCCTGCCGACAGAATGCCGATGAGGGCAGTCGAAACCCCCAAGCCATCATCGAGGTAGACATTGAAAAAGTTGACCACGGGTCCGCGGCCGCCAAAGCGCAGGGCCATGAAAAGCACGACGATCAAGATCAAGCCAATGGGCGCGCGTGCGGAGCCTGTCTCGTTGGGCTCGAGGGTAGGTGTCTGTACCTTCAGACGGCCGGCAGAACGTGCGGTCACAAGGACCGGCACGGCTGGGAGGAGGAGCAGAGCAGCCAGCCAGAGGGTGTAGCGGTAAGGGGCGGGCTCGGTCAGAGGAAGGTCGAAAAGAGAGGCCAGGATGCCCGGTACCACACCGGCCAACAGGCTGCCGCCGAACGCGGCGAGAGGGAGCAGGGCACTGTGGAAGGAGAAGGCGTGATTGCGCTCACGGATGCTGGTGGCGCCCATCATGAAGGGCAGGCCGTTGACCAAATATAGGGCCAGGCCAAGATAGGTCAGGATTGTGGTGCCCAGCAGCCATCCGGCGCGCAGCCCGAAAGCCAGGGACTCGGCCATGGGAAGCAGGCAGAAGCCTGCAGCCATCAGCCCCAGGCCGGTGACGAGCATAGTGCGGCTGCCCCAGCGGGTACCCATGGTGCCGGCGACGAGGCAGAAAAGCGCAAAGGCAAAGGCACCCACGGCGCTGAGCAGGCCGACAAAGGCGGGCCCGTACCCAAGCCGCAGCAGATAGAGGTTCAAGATCACGGCCCGCATGCCATCCCAGGCCAGGGCAACGAGTGCCGAGCCGATCAGGAACAGGCGCAACTCCCGACTGAACAGGCGCAACATGCTCAGGTAATCGGTGATCACCGCGAGAGTATAGCACTGTTCTAATCTGGAGGCAAGCACGCATTCGCATCCTTTGATGGCGCGTAGGGCTTGCGCATTCCCCCCTCTTGCGGTAGAATCGAGGTTCAGAAGCGAATCCTACGCAGTGTAAAGGGAGTGAGTGGTGCGCAGAGCCACCGTAGCCGCGGTATTTCTTTTCGTCGTGCTGAGCTTGGTGCTGACCTATCCCCTTGCCCTTCACCTGGCAGATGCGGTGGAGGACCGGCAGGATGCGCTGCTGAACGTGTGGATTACGGCCTGGGACGGTCACCAGCTACTCAACGACCCGTTGGATCTGTTCGATGCCAACATCTTTCATCCCTATCCGCGCACGCTGGCCTATTCGGAGCTGCTGTTGGGGAACGGATTGTTGGCCCTTCCTGTGACCGCGGCGACGGGCAACTCGGTGCTTGGTTACAACGTCGCCTTGCTCCTGTCGTTCGTGCTGTCAGGCCTGGGCATGTACCTGCTGGTGTTGCGACTTACGGGCTCTCCCGGCGCGGGCTTGGTAGCAGGGACGATCTTTTGCTTCTCTGCGTATCGCATGACCAACTTGGCCCAAGCCCAACTGCTGACCACACAGTGGATGCCGTTTGCGCTGTTGGCCTTGATCCAGCTGATGCGCCAGCCAAAGGCGCGCTGCGTGGCAACCTTTGTGCTGTTCTTCTGTCTCCAAGCCCTCTCGTCCTTCTACTATGCCATCCTGCTGACGATGGCGGTCGCCGGCCTTGTAATCTGGCAGTTCGCCGCCTGGATCTGGTTGCGCGCAAAGGGCGGAACGCGTGACGATGCAGGCTTGGGGCGCGTGGCTCTGTACGTGATGATGGCTGCGGTCTTGTGCTCGTTGATCCTGCTGCCATTTGCGCTGCCCTACTTTCAGGTGCAGCGCGAGCTGGGCTTTGAGCGCAGCTTGGCGGACAACGAGCCGTTTTCGGCCAGCTTGCGACAGTACCTGATGGTGCCGCCGGGCAGCGTGCTCCTTGGGCGGTGGTTGCCCAGCGACGACACGCCCATCGCCGGTGGGTACCCGGTGGACGCTCTCTTTCCCGGCTTTGTCACGCTAGCGCTGTCGTTGTGGGGCCTGGTTCGGTGGCGTGATCGCAAACGGGACATGCCGTATATGCGGTGGTTTTTCCTGCTACTTGCTTTGGCTTCTGCCGTACTGTCGTTCGGGCCCAGGCTGTACCTGGCGCCTGGACAGCCAGCGGGGCCAGAGATCGCCTTGCCGTACGCCTGGCTTTACGCTGTTGTTCCCGGGTTCAAGGCTCTGCGTGCGCCGGTGCGCTTTGACGCGCTGGTGATGCTCTCACTGGCGGTGCTGGCGGGCTATGGGTTGGCGGCAACAATCGAGAACCAGCGGGTTGGCGGACAATGGGCCAGCAGGCGAGCGCCAGCGCTTGCTCGGATCGGTGTTCTGCTGGCTGTGGCACTGGTCGTGTTGGAGTCTTTGGTATGGCCCGCGGCTCAGGCCGAGCCGGTGCCTGTGAATGGTGAGGTGCCGCCGGTCTATGGTTGGCTGGCGGACCAGGGAGCGGGGCCGCTGCTGGAACTGCCGATGGCCTTCACGCCGGGCGGGCCGCAGCTCGACTACCAGTATCTGTCAACGTACCACTGGCGCACGACGCCGGATGGGTATAGCGGATTTGTCCCGCCCAAGCATGGGCAGGTTGTGTACGAGATGGAACGGTTTCCATCGGAGCGGGCCATCAGCTTGCTACAGGCCTTGGGCGTGCGCCACGTAGTAGTTCACACACAGCGGTATGCTGTGGCTCGTTGGCAAGAGATGGAGGATGCACTATCGGAGACGGCAGAGGTGGCGCTGGTCGAGACCTTTGGGGCGGATCGGGTGTACGAGGTCGCACCGCGGACCTTTGACCGGGACTCGCTGGAGGTGAGTGTTTACTTTCCGGCGCGGGCGGCAGCGGGCCAACCATATTCCGCCTATATCATTGCGGTCAACCACGGGGAAAGGAGCTATGCGGTCCAGCCCACGGATTTGAGCGAGCCTGCTGTTTCGTGGCAGGGTGAGGAGCTTTCTGTGTCCGCCGACGTACCCCTGGTCACGTCTCCCGAAGGTGGCGCGGCGGTGGTGCGGCTGCCGATGACGGCACCCGAAGCAGCGGGGACCTACGAAGTGATGGCTCGCGAGAAGGACGGACCGCTGGGTACCTGGTCGGCGGTGGGAGAGGTGTCGGTGGGTGCGGAGGCTGATAGCGCCTTCCCGGTGCCCATACGGCTTGAGGCATGGGACGTTGGGACAGCCCGGCTTGGCGAGTCCTTGCCAGTTACCCTAAGGTGGCGCGCGTTGGGCAAGATCGATGCCTACTATAGTGTGTATGTGAAGCTGTTGGATGCCGATGGGACCTCAATCGCCGGTTGGGATGGGCAGCCACAAAACGGCGAGGCCCCGACGCTGTTGTGGGTACCGGGCGAGGTTGTGGAGGACCTGGTCACGCTGGCGGTGCCAGTCGATGCTCCATCCAGCGAGTACACAGTCGAAGTCGGCATGTACCGTGCGGTGGACCTTGCCCGCTGCTTGACTCTGGATCGGGATGGCACACCGGTGAGACAGGTGGTGCTGGGTACGGTGCGCCTTGCCAACTAGGGCACCCAACGCGCCGGCCTGCGAGTCACTGCGCGTGATTTTTGCTCTTCTCTGGACGGCGGTATAATATCCCTTCAATGAGAGACCACGAGACAAGACCACAATCACATGGCGTGGAATGGGCTAGCCGAGTGCTGTGGGTGCTGGCGCTGGCTGGTTTGATCTACCTGGTGGGACTGACTATTTGGCTAGGCGTCACGGGCCTCTTCTTCCCCTATCAGCTGGACTATGGCGAGGGATTTCTGCTCCATTTTGTGAAGCAGTGGTCGCAGGGTGGATCCATATACAAGGGTATAGAGGGATATCCCTATGTTATGGCCAACTATGCGCCGCTGACGATCGTACTGGCCCTGGCCCTGACGCCGATTGCCGGCATCACCTATGCGGCTGGCCGCGTGTGGACGCTGCTGGCGATCGCTGTCCTGGTGGGCATCGTTTTTGCCTGGGTGGGTTGGTATGGGTTCGGACGCGCGAGACGAGGATCTGCCCGCTGGCTGCCGGCGGTGGCAGCCTCGCTGATCTTTGCGGGCTCGCCCTATATCTACCATTGGGCTCCCCTCTTTCGCGTGGATCTACCTGGTCTGGCACTGACCGTAGGCGGGCTGTTTGCGGTGCTTTTGGCTGCGCCGCCACGCTCAAGGGGCGGTGGGGGCATCCAGCGCCAGTGGTTGTTGTGGCTGGCAGTTGCGCTGTTTGTAGCAGGGCTGTACGCCAAACAGTCGTTCTTCTTTGCGCCAGCCGCGGCACTGGCCTACCTGTTCTTCTTTGTTGACCGCTGGCAGGCGATCAAGTTGGCTGTGGCAATGGCTTTGGCTGGAGGCGGGCTGTTTGTCCTGATCAACGCGCTCACCGGCGGGGGCTTTTGGTACGGGCTGGTTGCCAGCAACGTGAACCCGTTTCTCTGGGACGAGTTCTGGAAGCAGCAGGCGGACTTTGCAGGGACGTTTGCCATCCTCATGCTTCTGGCGGCGTGGTATGTGGTGGACAAGTTCGCTCTGGACCGCGAGCGCTCCCTGCGGGACAAGGTGAGTCCTCTTGACCTTTACCTGGTAGCAGCGGTGGCCAGTTTGTGGTTTGCAGGCAAAGCCGGGGCGTGGGAGAATTATTTCTTTGAGGCACTGGTGGCGTTGGTTTTGTGTGGCGGGTTGGGACTGGCCCGGATCGCGCGCCATGGAAAGCGTATATTCCAGATGGCGGCGCCGCTGCTGGTGCTGGCCCAGGTGGGCCTGATGTGGCACGCGCCCACCCAGGCGAGTGACTACCTGAAGCTGACCCGCGAGTCCAATGAGGCGATGGCGCCTATCCTGGCGGACACGCCAGATCCGGTGGCGTCGGAAGACATGGGATTGCTGGTGACAAACGGCAAGGTGCTGGACTATTGCTCGTTCCAGTACAGCCAATTGGCGCGAGCGGGCCGGTGGGATCAGAGCTGGGAGCTGGGCCGGTTGCGCGACCAGACCTGGTCGATGGTGATCTTGGAGGCGGGCACGCGCCTGGACGTGGATCGCTACCAGCGTTTCACGCGTGAGTTTCTGTCGGAGCTGGACCGGAACTACCGCCATACGCGCACGCTGGGCAAGTACGAGGTGTACGAGCCGGACAGCTTGCAGCACGAGCGCAAGGCCGAGTTCGGAGAGGAACTGGCATTGGTGGGCTGGAGCGTGGACGCCCCGGTAGATTTGCCAGGCCAGGGGCTGCAGCCAGGGGATAGCATTGAGGTGACAGCCGTCTGGCAGGCGCAGGAGGCGCTGGAAACCGACTATGCTGCCTTTGCCCACCTGGTGGACGAGGATGGTCAGGGCTGGGATGGTGATGATCACCAACCCTACGACGGGCTATATCCCACCAGTGATTGGGGCGCTGGGGAGATGGTGCGCGACACTTTTAGCCTTACTGTACCGGCTGATGCGCCGCCAGGGCTGTACGATGTGCAGTTGGGTTGGTACGATCCAGCTACCGACAAACGATTGGCGGTGGGCCAGGGGACCGCATTCCGCGTAGCGGTATTGCCGGTGGACTGGGCAGTGATAGAGCGGGAAGATCTGATCCAGGTGGGCGAACGCTTTGGCGAGGCGATTACGTTGGAAGGCTACGCGTCGACGATGGATGCAGTGGCATTGGGAGTGGCGACTGAGCCCGAAGTGCTGTGGGTGACGCTGCGCTGGTCGACGGATGACTGGCTTCAGGTCGACTATACGGTGTTTGTGCATCTGGTCGACGTAGAAGGTGAGGGTGCGGCGATTGCCCAAGGGGATGGCCCGCCACTGGATGGGCGCTGGCCCACGTTGCTCTGGATTCCTGGTGCCGTGCTGGATGACGTTCACACTGTCCCGCTTCCGGATGGGCTGGCGGCGGGTACGTATGGTCTGCTAGTGGGTTTGTATGACCCGGCAAGCGGCGAACGGCTGCGCCTGCCTGACGGACGTGATGCGCTGCGGTTGATGGACGTGGATATCGGGAACTAGATCTTTCTGTCAACAATGGACACGCGGTGGCTCGGGAAGCCAGATCGGCCGCGTGGGATTCTACTGCTAAGAGGAGCAATGTCTGATATTGCATGCAACCTGTGCGGGACGCGCGATGCACGGGTGATGTTTCGCAAGGATTCTGTAGACTTTTTGCAGTGCCGTGAGTGCGGGCTGGAATGGGTCCACCCACTGCCTGACATGGAAAAGATGCGCGAGTTGTATTCCAGTCCCAAGTACTATAACACCGATAACATCTCTCAATTTGGGTACAGCGAGTACGTGCGCAACAAACACCTCTATGTGAACCTGTTCAACCGGCGCCTTGATGAGCTTTTGCTCTACACTGACGGCAAACGAGGTCTATTGCTGGACGTGGGTTGCGCCACGGGCACCCTGCTCGAGCTAGCCCGTCTGCGTGGCTGGGATGTCATGGGCGTAGATGTATCGGAGTATGCAACGGGCATAGCCCATGACTATTACAACCTTGATGTATTCACCGGCGAGCTGGCTGAGGCGGGATACGTTGATGGGCAGTTTGACGTTGTTGTCATGGATGATCTGATCGAGCATGTCGCCGATCCTGCAGCGTTGGTGCGCGAAGGCAGGCGGATTCTGAAGCCGGGTGGCCTGCTCACGTTGAACACGCCCAACAGGGCGGGGTTGTGGCATCTGTTGATGGGGCAGCGGTGGTTTCACTACCGGCAGATGGAGCATACTTTCTTCTTCTCCCCAGCGGTTATGACCGATCTCCTTGACCGGCATGGTTTTGATGTACTAGAGATTCACTCTAGCAGCAAGATCATCGATCTGAACTATGCCTTTGGCCGGCTGCGGTACTATAACATGGGTCTATCCAACCTTCTGACCCAGACGGTGGGACGTTTGCTCATCTCGAGTGTGACATTCCCCATTCGGGTGGGAGAGATGGTGGTTTTTGCACGGAAGCGTTAGAGACTGGTCAGACCAGGCGATCCAGGGTATACAAGATAGGACAGTTCCAGCGCAGTGTCGGGTTTGCCAAATAAGCCGATATAGGATATAATCATTTCGATGTTCAGCGGGGCGTAGCGCAGTCCGGTAGCGCACTTGAATGGGGTTCAAGTGGTCGCCCGTTCAAATCGGGCCGCCCCGACCTTGTAGAGGATGGTCGACGGTATGCTGCTGTCGGCCATTCATTTATATCGGGCATGGCTCCGCGATGTCCACGTTTGCAGGCGGCGCCGTCGGAGAAAGATGCAGAGATCTTCGTCTTGGTCGAGACCTGGTT
>JASFLR010000058.1:0-9605 GCA_050117995.1 Anaerolineae bacterium | reverse complement strand
CATTAGGACTGCTGTTGGGCTCTCGAGCGAGATGTGCCGGAGTTTGTACATCGTCTGACTGGCGTTTTCCTTGTGTTTTCCCGCGGATCATGGTACAATCGCCCGTGTTCGCTCTATTACTCGAGGTTTAGCCCTGCAACAGGCACGACTGATCCAAACCAGAGGCAAAGGAAGTGTGGGGTATGAGCGCCAAAGAGAAAATCTCCCCGGCTTTTGATCCATTCTTGGCCGAAAGCCGTCGCAATGACAAGCGCGATGCGATTGTGATCTACCGGACGCCGGTGCCCAAGGCCCCCCCGGTCTCGGGCCGGGCAGGTCAGCCGCAGAAGAGGCTCAGCTACCTCAAAGAGGTGGCAGCGTTGCAGAGATCGGTTGAAGAGAGACTGCTCAAAGGGTACAAGAAGGCGAGCAGTGGAAGCTTGCGCAACGGAGAGGAACTCGCGGCATCAGCGATTGGCTCAAATGCGCTGCCCGTCACCACGATAGAGGTCACCAAGTCTACGCTCGAGGCGCTGGCTGAGCAACCAGAAGTGGTCGCCATCATGCCCAACCAGCAAATTCGGCTCATTCAGCCCCAGCAGGTGCATTTTGAGGAGCTAAGCAAGCGGGAGACGAGCAGCGGGTTGACCTGGGGATTGGAAGAGCTGGAGATCGCCAAGATGTGGGAGACCACCGAAGGCGAGAATATCAATGTCGCAGTGCTCGATACCGGCGTGTACGGGGACCACCCGGCCCTGGAGTGGCGCGTCAAAGAGTTCGTCGTGATCGACCCGCTGGGCCGGCGGATCGGGGTGGAATTGCCCTTTGACAGCAAGAATCACGGGACGCACGTATGCGGAACCATTGCCGGGGGAAAGACGCCGAACGGTATCTCGATCGGCGTAGCACCGCGAGCCAATCTGCTCGTTGCCGGCGTTCTGATAGGCGACGCCACGCTGCGAACCCTGATGGAAGGGATATCCTGGGCGGTAGAGCGGGGGGCGGACATCATCAACATGTCACTGGGATTTAGCTACTACGAGCCGCTCTTTGCCGAAGTGTTTGACATCCTGATCTACCAATTTGGGATCCTGCCGGTGGTGGCTATTGGCAATGATAGCCACGGAAACACCAACTCGCCTGGCAACGCCTACAGTGCCTTTGCAGTGGGTGCGGTAGAAAGGCTACCCTATCCGTCTCGCCAGATCGAGGTTGCGTTCTTTAGCAGCGGCGCCAGCTTGGTCTTTCCTGATCAGAGGCCGAATGATCTGGTGGTCAAGCCCGACGTGGTGGCGCCCGGCGCTGAGGTCTTTTCGTGCATTCCGCCAGAGAAGCGACCAGATGGAACCTACGAGTACAGCTACATGGACGGGACGTCCATGGCAGCACCACACGTGTCCGGGGCCGCTGCCCTGCTGATGGCAGCTATGCCCAACGCACCGATCACGGACATCATTGACGTCTTGAAGGAGACTGCCCGCCATCCTTCCGGCGACGAATACCGCCCGGACAACCGGTGGGGATTTGGCGTGGTGCAACCCCTCAAAGCACTCAAGGCTCTTGGCTAGTGGGGTATTCCAGTGGCAGCTAAGAAGAGAAGGTCGAAGAAAATAAGCTCCGAGTTCTCCACCCGTCTGGCTCGACTTGAACCAGGGGACAAGGTCCATGCCTTTCTTCTGCTTCGCACTAGCGGGACGAGTAGCCGCAGCAGCAAGCGTCAGAGCCGAGGCGAGCGCAAAGCAGCCGTAGAGGCCGCACGAAAATCAGCCGAGCGAGCCCTGTCCGACATCGATTCCATTCTGAAGCGGCACGATGGGCGGCGGCTGGCAAGGCGGCCCAATGCGCTGGGCTCCATGCCGGTTGAGACGACCCCCGCCGGCATCAAGGCCCTTGCCTCATCCAGGTGGGTGCAAGCCGTCCTCGAAGATCAGCCCATCAATCTGACCCGTTAGCGCGGCAACAAGACCGCCAACCTGTTGATGCAACTGCTGCCTCTGGGCAGGGCATTCCTGCGTCGTATCTACGCGACCTGCCATTCGTGAGTTAAGCCATCCCTGTCCGACATCCTCGATCTCATAGACCCTCACCCGATTGGAAACGTAGGCGTGTCAAACACGAATGGCAAATCTATGTCCATCAACCCGGCAGCAACCCTGCCGGGAACGGCTTTTGCTTTGCCTCTGCCCTCCTTTTGGACTATAATGCGCCTGTTTTCATCGCGAGTGAAGCGCGGGCAGGAGGTAGCCCATCGCTAGCTGAACAGACGATTCCCATCGAATCTAAATTGGCACCAGGGAGACAGCACATGTTCGGAGATACCTATCCAATGGCCGAGGCAGTCCGGTCCGCATACCATGCGGGTCAGGAAGACGAGGCATTGGAACCGTTGGTCCGGGTAGATGAGGCAGGGCAACCCGTCGGCAGCATTCAGGATGGCGATTATGTCATCTTTTACGATATCCGGGGTGAGCGCGAGATCGAGCTCACCTCCGCCTTTGTGGATCGACATTTCCAACATTTCACCCGCAGGCCCATGACCGTTGGCTTCGCTACCATGATCGAATACCATCGTGACCTTGACGTCCGTGTGGCATTTCCCCCATTGGGCCAACTCGAGGATACCCTGTGCGAGGTGGTGAGCAAGGCCGGCTTGCGGCAGGCCAAGGTCGTCGAGTCGGAGAAGGCCATCCACATCAGCTTCTTTCTCAATGGCAAGCGCCAGGAGGCCCTTCCCGGCGAGCAGTGTGTGATCATTCCATCGCCTAGGCCCGCACTGCATGCCGAGATGCCGCCGCAGATGAGTGCTGAATCCGTAGCTGACGCAGCTATCGTGGCACTGCAAGACCCAGGCAACAGCCTGGTGACGGTCAACTTGTGCAACGTCGACGTCATTGGGCACATCGAAAACCCTGACGCAATACGGGCGGCAGTCGAGACGGCTGACCGCGAGGCGGGGCGCATCGTGGACGCTGCTCGCGCCGCGGGGGTAACCGTTGTCCTCACCGCCGATCATGGCACCGTGGAGCGCTGGTACTACCCCGACGGGACGATCGACACCGGGCATACAGACAGCCCAGTCCCGTTCGTATTGGTCGATCCGGACATAGACCAGGACACCGGATTGCGAGGGGGAGGCGCCCTTATCGACGTCGCTCCGACGGTCCTGCAGCTTCTGGACCTTCCCCAACCTGAAACCATGACAGGGCACACGCTCATCGACCCTGATTTGCTAGCAGGAGCTGGCGGGCGGCGGGTTCTACTCCTCATCCTCGACGGCTGGGGGATCGGTGATGGCGGCTCCGGGGATCTGATCGCCCAAGCACACACACCAGTGATGGACAGCCTGCGGGCGTCCTGGCCTAACACCCAGCTCAAGGCCTCGGGTCCCGCCGTCGGAATGCCATCGGGCACGGTGGGCAACTCGGAAGCCGGACACCTGCACATCGGCGGAGGGCGGGTCGTGCCAGCCGATCGTGTGCGGATCAACCAGGCACTGGAAGATGGCTCGTTTTACCAGAACGATGCCTTTCGCTGGGCCATGCAGGGCGCCAAGCGCCACGGCACCCGCCTGCATCTGCTGGGCATTGTCTCTTTCTACAGCTCGCACGGCTCTGTGGATCATCTGCTGGCTCTGATGGACATGGCCCGCCGCGAAGGTGTGCCCGAGGTCTATATCCATTCCATGTTGGGCAGGCGCGGCGAGCGGCCCGAGAGCGGCGCCATCTATATCGAGCAGGTAGAACGCGAGGCCGAGCGACTGGGTGTAGGCCAGGTGGCTACCGTCATCGGCCGCTTCTGGTCACTGGATCGCGAGGAGCATTGGGATCGCATTGAAAAGACCTACCGCATGTTGGTGGAGGGACAGGGACAACCTGTCCCTGTGGCGGATGCGACTTCCCAGGCATCCAGGAGACCTCAATGAGTTTTGGCGCCGCTCGCCGCCGCTACGTGCGGACCGGAGTCGCTATCCTGCTGATTCTGTCCGTCGCTGCCCTTTTCCGGCTGTGGCAAATTGGCAGCATCCCCCCAGGGCTATTTGGGGATGAAGCGGTCAACGGGCTGGATGCACTGGATGTGCTGGCTGGCCGCGGCCGCATCTTTTTCCCGGCGAACTATGGGCGTGAGGGCCTGCACATGTTCATCATTGCCGCCTTCTTCAAGGTCATGGGTATCACCCCGCTCGCCCTGCGTTTGCCCTCGGTCATTGCCGGCATCCTCACGGTATTGGCTACCTTTTGGCTTGGGCGTGAGCTTTTCCGCTCCGAACTGCGCGGGGGAAAGCTCGCCGGCGTGCCGCTGCTGGCTGCGCTGTGGCTCGCCACCGCGTACTGGCACGTGCACTTTAGCCGCTTTGGCATCCGTGGGGTGTTCACTCCACTGTTCGGGGCCCTGGCCGCAGCAGCCTTCTGGCATGGCGTAAACCAATGGCCCTCCACAGAAACAGATGATACCCCGCGGCGCGGCCACCAGGACCAGGAGGAGCGATCGCATGTCCCCCACTCAAGTTGGGCTTCCTGGGGTTGGTTTCTCCTTTCGGGCGCGTTCCTGGGCCTCTCGCTCCACTTCTATACGGCCAGCCGCCTCTACCCGGTCTTTCTGGGTCTGTTCCTGCTGGCCCAGGCAGTCGTCACTTGGTATGAGAAACGGAAAGATGGAGGTTGGATTAGAGATTCACTGCTCGGCAGGTTCTTTCCGCGGGTATTGGCGCTATATGCTGTTGCTGCCGCTGTCTTTGCCCCACTAGGTTGGTACTTTTTGACTCACTCAGGCAGCTTTGCCAAACGGGCTAGCACAGTCATGGCGTTTGGCAACCAGGAATCGCCTTGGATCCGCATCGCCCAGGCGGTTGCAGGCAACTTGGCCCAGTTCTTCGTCCCGGGCATGGGCGATAACGCCTGGTTCTACAACCTCCCTGGCCGCTCGTTGTTGGAGCCAATCACTGCTGTCCTCGCGCTCCTGGGCATGGTTATCTGCCTGCGCCGCTGGAGACGAGCCCCTTACCTGTTTCTGCTACTGTGGTGGCTGACCATGCTTGTGCCCTCTTTCCTGGCGGTAGATCGCATCCCCACTGCCCCACGGGTGTTGGGCGTGATGCCTGCTCTCTACTTCTTCCCCGCTATCGGCGTCGTGACGCTGGCCGATTGGGTGAGAGGGCTGAGGTTCTCGGCACGCACGCGCCGTTCGCTGGTGGTTGGCCTTCTCGTCATTCCGCTCGCATTGGCTGCTGTGTGGACGGCGCGCGACTATTTCGGCGTCTGGGCCCCTTCTGCCGAGGCCTATGAAGCGTTCGACGGAGAGGTCGTGGATGCTGCCTACTGGTTGCAAGAAAACCCACAGCCATGGCCTGTCTACCTATCTGCAGAGTTCTACCGGCATGGCAGTTTCATGCTTCTGTACAGCCACACGCCGACGACCGAGGTTTTTTCATACCGTGATGAGGCTGTGCGCTGGTATGATGGCCGTTTCATGCTGCCCCTGTCCCCTCGCGGGGACATGGCAACGTACATTCTTACCGGCATTGCCCACACCGACGTGCAGCGACTGGCATACTACCTGCCTGAACAGCAGATCCTGCATCAGTCGCTTGATGCCGCAGACAGGCCCAGCCTGACGGTGTTTCGAGCCGGCTACCGCGATCGCGTGCATAATCCCGCCCAGGTATCGCTGCAGGATGGGGTGACTCTGACGGGGTACGACGTCAATGGCGAGGCGCGACCTGGACACTCCCTCGAGGTAGTACTCCACTGGCGATTCGCGGCGGCACAGCCGCAGAATGTAGGCAGCTACCAAATCCAGCTTGGCTTGATCGATCATCGTGCCCAGATTTGGCCTGCCGCTCCAGAGTTCCTGGCCTACCGCCCGCCAGAGTGGGACACTGACAGCGAGGCCATTAGCTGGCACCGGGTCAGCCTTCCCGGTGAAGCTCCCCTTGGCTACTATCAGCTAGCTCTGCGTCTGGTTGACGGCCAGACCGACGCTCCTCTGAGTGAGTGGGCAGTGCTCGCCCCAGGTAAACCTGTCTCGAGTGTACGCACGGAACCGCTTGCCTCTTTTGGCGATGCGATGCAGCTGCTGGATGCTGAGACATACCTTGAAGAGACAGCGGGCAGTGAGCGCCTGGTGGTCGAATTGCTGCTCGATACGACCGCTCGGCTGCCCGAGTCATACACGCTCTTCCTGCATGCCCTGGACATCAACGGGGAGCGAATTGGCCAGCGGGACAGCCCGACAGGAAGTGGCCTCTACCCCACTGATGCATGGCAGCCCGGACAACCATTTGAGGATGTCTATCATGTCCCGATGGATGTGGCTGGAGCGCGAAGACCCCACAGCGTGGCTCTCGGCTTCTATGATGTACAGACTGGGGAGCGACTGCCCGCCTATTCCCCTGATGGGAACAGGTTGCCGGAGGATCGGCTCGTCTTGGAGGTCCAGACGGGCGCAGCCAACCCGCCCTAGACCCCGCCGGCTATTCACCCTCCAGGAAACAAGCGATACCCCGCGCTACCCCCTGGGCAACGTGATAGGCATCCTCGGTGAGTAGCTCGCGGTCTGCTCCCATGAACCCTAGCTCGATGATGGCTCCCGGCGTCAAGGGATGGATCTCATTGAAGGCGTGATAGTCCTGCATATCATAGGTGATGCTGTTCCGGTGGAAACTCAGGCCCGTCATCTCACCGTATTCACGGACCAGGCACTCGACGAGACGGTCCTCTTCCTCTGGAATGGCGCTTGCAGCAACACGGGCCACCTTGAATCCAGAGGCTTCGGGCACGTTGCACGCGTCAGCGTGGATCGATACAAAGGCATCGGCCTCATAGCCAACAAGCTTTTCCGAGTACTCGGGCAGCAGTTCGGCATCGTAGCCCTCGTACTGCAAAATGGCCACCACACGAGAGGCAACATCCAGGTTGATGGTCACCTCCTGTAGCCCATCGTCGCAGACGGCCCCCGAATCGCTCCTCCAGTGCCCAGCAACGATCCCGACCTTGAGCCCCCATGGCTGTTGGCTCGGCGCGGGGCTGACCTCGATGATCGGGCCTGGTTGTACGGTTTCAGAAGAGATCGGGGCACCCGTCGGTGTCTCGGTTGCCAGTTCTGGCACCGCCCGAGTGGATTCCAGCCCGCCATCCGGGGCAAGGAAAGCTAGCCACACTACATATACGATCCCCAGCAGGAACGCCATGGCAAAGACACTGGCGGCCCATCTGGATCCAGTTGGTGACTCTGCGCTCAACTCTCCTCCGCTTGACTACATGCCAGGCGATCATACCCCCAAGTGTGGAATTAGTCAAACTAACGAGAACTGCGCCCTCGTGCGCGCTCCTCCATGCTGTTGACGAGATCAAACCGGGGGGTAGCTTTGGGCTACCCCCCGGTCATTCAGCAACTCAATTGGCGTATTGGACTAGAGATTCGCGATATCCAGCCCCATCCCCAGATCTGGCAACTGCTCCTCTTCCTCTTCCTTGCCAAAGTGTCCAACCGCTTCTTCCTCGCCCAACACCTCTACCGATAGGGCAAGAGATTGAAGCTCTTTGACCAGGACACGGAATCCCTCGGGAACGCCTGGCTCCACGATTTGCTCGCCCTTGACGATGGCCTCGTAGGTCTTTGTCCGGCCCTGTACGTCGTCGGACTTGACCGTGAGCATCTCCTGCAAGGTGTGCGCCGCGCCGTATGCTTCCAGCGCCCACACCTCCATCTCGCCAAAGCGCTGCCCGCCAAACTGGGCCTTGCCGCCCAAAGGCTGCTGCGTAACCAGCGAGTAGGGGCCAGTGGACCGGGCGTGGACCTTGTCCTCTACGAGGTGGGCCAGCTTCATCATCGAGATCACGCCGACGGTCACTGGCTGATCGAATTGCTCCCCGGTCTTGCCGTCGTAGACGATCATCTTGCCGTTGACTGGCATGGGCTCGCTGGTCCGCTTGCTTAGTTGGATAGCCGCCATGTTGATCTCTTCATCGCTCTGTGGATCTTCGGGCAGGTCCTCGGGCCAGGTTTCGTTCCGCTTTTCCATTTCCTCCTGGACGTACAGAATCCACTCCCGAAGGCAGATATTGCGCGCCCGCTCGCGGCGCCCGGTTCGCTCCTCTGCTGGCAAAGGATCAAAGCCGAAGGAGATGAGCTGATCTGGATCGTAGCCGCGCTCGCGAAGCCACTCCTGCATCACAACCTGGCGGGCATAGCCAGCATCCCGAACCAATGTCTCGTGGTCATAGTCGTTCTCTCCCACCCACTGCAGGAGATAGAAGCTCAACACTTCGTCGTCAGTAACATCCTCGGGTTCCATTTCCTGCTCGTTTGCCCAGTCCCAGGCCCGCTCAGCAAAGATACTCCAGGCACGGTCCATGAGCCAAGCGCGGGCCAGTTCCGCCTGGATCTCTAGCTCATCAGCACCGTCAAAGACGGGCGAGATGGCCTTGAATCCGAGCCGGTCTGCCGCCCAGCCGAGGTGCGTTTCCAGAATCTGGCCGATATTCATGCGGGAGGGCACGCCCAACGGGTTGAGGATCAATTCCACAGGCGTACCATCACCCAGGAACGGCATATCCTCAATAGGCACCACCTGGCTGATGACGCCCTTGTTGCCGTGGCGACCGGCCATTTTGTCTCCCTCGGTCACTTTGCGACGCTGTGCAACCATCACCCGCACGGTTCTTTCGACACCGGCTGGCATGTCTCGATGCTCTTCGCGGGAGAACTCGGTCACGTCCACGACGATGCCATGCTCACCGTGGGGGAGACGCAGGCTAGAATCCCGCACCTCGCGAGCCTTCTCGCCAAAGATGGCCCGCAGGAGCTTTTCTTCAGGGGTGAGCTCAGTCTCGCCCTTGGGCGTGATCTTGCCCACCAAGATGTCGCCAGGTCCTACTTCGGCACCAACACGGATCACACCGGTCTCATCGAGGTCTTTTAGCGCATCCTCACCCACGTTGGGGATATCCCGCGTGATCTCTTCGGGTCCGAGCTTGGTGTCACGGGCCTCGATTTCGTGTTTTTCTATATGGATCGACGTAAACTTGTCGTCGCGCACTACTTGTTCGCTGATCAACACCGCGTCCTCGTAGTTGCCGCCCTCCCAACTCATAAAGGCCACCAAGACGTTCTGACCCAGGGCCAGTTCACCTGCCTCTGTGGAAGACGAATCGGCCAATACATCTCCGGGTTCCACCCGCTGCCCCTTGAACACGATAGGATGCTGGTCCAGGCAGGTGCTTTGGTTGGTGCGCTGGAAACGGGCCAGCTTGTAGGTCCGGCGTCCATTTTCGCCCTGCACCACGATATTGTTGCCGGTGACGCTGACTACCTCGCCCGCCTCCTCAGCGATGACGATCTGGCCCGAGTCTTGGGCGACCTGCGCCTCGATGCCCGTGCCGACGAGCGGCGCCTGGGGCTGTACCAGCGGGACGGCCTGGCGCTGCATGTTAGAACCCATAAGCGCCCTGTTGGCGTCATCGTGCTCCAGGAAGGGAATGAGCGCTGCAGTGACGCCCACAATCTGCTTGGGCGACACGTCCATATAGTCGACTTTGCCCACGACCTCTTCGAGGAATTCTTGCCGATACCGTACCGATACGCGGTCATTGATGAACTGACCCTGGTCATCCAGTTCGGCGTTGGCC
>JASFLR010000057.1:0-9615 GCA_050117995.1 Anaerolineae bacterium | reverse complement strand
TTCGAACTTCACAATCCTTGACTCCTCACCCAGCCCTTGAGCACCGCGTGCAGGCGGGCCGCGCCCACGATCGGCTCCGTCGGCGAAGGCAAGGCGCAAGGGAACATCAGGAAGGGCTGCGTCTGCCATCCGCCCAGCCCGCCGTGGGAACCGATCAGCTCTTCGAAGGCAGCCACTTCCCCCGTCTCGGGATCGTGGAAGCTGCTCACCAGGATGTCCGGCGCATCAGGAAAACTGTCGGTCCGGCACAGATGTGTGGCGGCGTTGGGACCAAAGACAGCCAGGGGGTCCTCCCCCTCCAGCCGACCGGCGAGGAGGTAATGGCGCCCCCGGGCGCCGATAGCCACCGGCCCGTGCGCCTCAGAGTGGACCAAGACAAAGCCAATCCCCTCGTGCTTGACCAGCCCCTCCACAAAGCCCGGAAAGACGGCCTCGATCTGTTCCAACGTGGCCCGCTCGTCAAGCCAGGAAGAGTAGACCAGGCCCAGGTTGCCCGAAGCCAGCACGACGATGTGAGAGGCCAGGTCCTCCGGTTCTAGCGCGTCTACTTCCTGGCCCTCCGGGCCCAGGTCCACGCGGCCATCCTGGGTCTGTCCCTTGAGCAGGCGACGCAGGGGCCCGCTCACCTCTTTGCGCTCGTGTTGTATAGTCTCGGTCAAAAAGACGTTGACGTGTTTCCAATCCTCGTGCACATCCACGTCGCCCCGGACGTCGTACTTTTCAGTGGCTAGCTTCTGGATTAACTGCTCCAGGGTCACACCATAGCGCTGCTTGAAGGTGGCGCCGCCGCTCTGGCCGTGATCGGACAGAAGAACTAGATGGTAGGGGCGAGGCGTTTGTTGGGCGGCACTCTCCAGCCGGGCCAGCTGCCGGTCCAGCTTGCGCAGCACGTCAAAGGCATCCTCCGACTCGACGCCCGAGTGGTGGGCCACCTCGTCGTAGCCGACAAACGTCGCGTAGGCCGACGGAACGCCGGCAAACATGTCACCGACCAGAGTATGGACATTGAGCTCACGCATGACGACGGTCGTAAAGGCCCGCAGCAGCGGATATTTGCCCCCCCGCTTCTTGCGGTCCAGGAGGGGATAGACTCCGCGACGCC
Source organism: Anaerolineae bacterium (assembly GCA_050117995.1). Lineage (GTDB taxonomy): Bacteria > Chloroflexota > Anaerolineae > JAAYZQ01 > JAAYZQ01 > JBFFCR01. Next base: position 8,513 of record JASFLR010000057.1, on the reverse strand, counting down.
GCGCCTGCCGAAACTGCCAGATCTCCAGGAGCACTTCCCACAGGGTCAGCAGCAACGTCCGGTTAAAGTTGTAGGGGTTCACAAAATAGGCGTAAAAGTCAGTGGCGTGAAAGCGCGACAGGTCGGTGGCTACGCTGGCCGTAAGCATGACATTGGGCGCGTCGCCGGAAAAGAGGTTACCCCGGCTGGCACCGCCTTCGACAAGCAGCCCGTTGCCATCGGAATGCTCCTGCTCCAGCCGGGCCACCTCCTGGGGACTGCTGGAGGATACGATCTGCTTGCGCGCCCGATCCCACCAGCGGAAGGCAGGGATATTCTGATTACTCCCGTGCAGGATGCCGGCTTGGCTGGCCGAGGTTTGCGAGGAGAGGTCGGTTTCCCAACCGACCAGGTAGTGGCTGCCTGAACGGAGCCAGTGGGCCAGGGTGGGCATGTACCCTTCGCGCAGGACGCGTTCCAGCACTGGCCGGGCCAAGCCGTCGATCTCCAGGAAAAGGATACCAGGCGCGGTGCTCTCAACGGGCCAATCGCCAGCAGCCCGGCGCGCGCGCCGGCGCATACGGCGCTGCACGACGTTGCGGTACCACGAGTTGTCATCGTCGATGGTCAACAGGCTGCTCAGGATGAGGTTCATGGCTGCCAGCCCCAGCGTCAGCCAGACGGCGGGCCAGAGACCATCCACCTGGAGGCCAGCCACGAACCCGCTGGCGAGCAGCACCAGCCCTGCGTTCAGGGCCAGCGATAGGAGACCCAGGGTCAGCACGGCAAAGGGCAAGATCAGGTAGCTAAGGATGGGCCACAGCAGGGCGTTCAGGATGCCAATGGCCGCCACGGACACGACGGCGGCAGGCAACCCTTCTACATAGATGCCGGGCAGCAGCCAGGCCATGAACCACAGCCCAAGGACTTCAATAGCCCAGACGATCAGTATCCGGACCACGAACCGAAGCCCTTCCCTTTTCCTGCGACGTTGCTGGCTTTGCATCATACCTCCCCGAGCCAAGCCTTTTCCTCACGCCACGCCTGCAAAGCTGACTTGCCCAGGAGGCGGGTCGCGAGGTAGACGTTCTCCTCCCCTAGCTCAGCCAGCATCCCGGTTCGGCGCAGTTGGTCGTAGACCGGCTGGCTCCCACCGACCAGCATGAGCTTGCCCCCGTTCTTCTGAAGGGTCTTGGCGTAGCGGTCGATCACGCGCAGGAAGGTGCTCCCCACCTCTTTTCGCCCGCGCAAGCGGAGGACAACCACGGCTCGGCGAGCTTCACCAGCCGAGGGCAGGTCTTCTTCAAACTCGGCCGCACCGGCAAAGAACAGGCTGCCCAGCGGCATCAGCATCGTGACCTGTTCGTCCGAAAGCGGGCTCACCCCGGCCAGCACGCCGGAGGCCATGGCATCCGGGATCGACGGAATGGCGGCTGTCAACCCGGCGAGCAGATCGGCCGAAAGCGTTCCGCGGGCATGGTCTGTTTCTATCGTTGCCATCTAACCTCACTAGGAGAAGATTTGCAGTGTCTGGTCAAAAACGACCAGGACAATGGACCATCGCACCGTCTTGCCGGCCAGAACCCAGGGGACAAAGGCCACCACCGGAACACCGGCGACACCAGCGCCCGCTGACAGCAGCACGCCCAGCATGGGTAGGAAGCAGAAGAAGAGCAGACCACTGCCGTGCTCCTGGTAAAGGCGCTGCACACGCTCCAGGCGCTCACGCCGGAGGCGGGGAAAACGGGCGAGTACGGCCTCTATCCCACGCCTGCCGGCATAGTAGGGCACCAGGCCTGCAGCTGTGTCCAGCACGCTGAGGAGCAACACCACCCCCCATATTCTGAGATCGGCCAGCAAGGCCGCGTTGCCTGATAGCATCAGACGCTCATACCCTTATTCCTGCCTCACGCTCTCCCCCAAGCCGCCGCAGGCGATCCCGGACAGACGCCGAGGCAGCCAGGTTCATCTCTTCCGGATGGGAATAGACGACTACAGTGCCAGCCAGCTTGTCGTGTAGGGCCTGGCGCCGGTCATCTACCAGCACCCACAGGAAACCAATGAAGAGAATGTTGGACAGCCAGTATCCCAGCCAGCGCCGTATCGCGGCGCCCAACCGGATGCGCTGACCGTCGGTCTGTACAATCCGCACACCCATAGTCCGCTTGCCAGGGGTCTGCCCAGCCAGCAGCCAGAATCCCACATCGTAGACGGCGCTGACCAGGACGAGCGTGCCGCCACTCGCAACGGCGGCGATCTGCCACGTGACTGGACTGGTGCCCGGTAGCTGATATGTCCGCACGGCCTGCAGCAGCAGGCTTGCCACGATGCCAACAATGGCCAGGGCAGCGCTGATGAGGAGCCTGTCAATCAGAAATGCAAGGAGCCTGGTGACAAAGCCAGCATACTGGCCATAGAGGGTCTGCTCTGGAGCCTGCTCAGTGATCATCATCAGCACCTCCTTCCAGCGCCGACCCAGGTGCATACATGGTCTGCGGCTCTCCCATCAGGGGAGAGGAAGGTAGTTCGCGGCGTGGCCTGAGCCGCAGCAGCCGTCGCACGAGGGCTTCAACCACGTCGTCTGCGCTGGAGCTCATCTGCCGGGCGTTACTCACGACGGTTCCCGCCAAAGTTGCGCTCTGCCGCCCAACGATCTGCTTGACCATCCTGGCCAATTCGGGATTCTCGGCTACCTCTTCGACGAGATCTTGGGTGATCTCACGGGTTGCCCTTCTGGCCAGCGACCTGGACTGCTCCACCTCGCTTTGCCCCTCGGTGGCGAGCTGTTCCGCCCGCTCAACTACCCCCAAGATGAGGGGCTCGACAGACCGTCGGAGTGGCTGTGCCAACCGGTTGTCAGTCAGCCTGTTGACGGTGCCCAGAACCCAATCCGCCGTGCCCAGCGAGAAACGCACCCCCCGATGGATGCGACGCGTAAGTCTTCTTTGCCCCTGGGCAAATGCCCCGATGGCCATGTAGCCTAACAGGTCTCGTGTGGTACTTTGGCTGCGACTAGCGTCGGTCGGCAGGGCCTCGACGACTCCCTCGGTCATCCGAGTCCGTGTCTGCAGGCGAGCGCGTAACTGGTCACTCCCCATCAGCATGAGACCCAGCAGGAACCGAGAAGCCAACTGGATCCCCTCACTTTCGCTCGGTGCCGGTATCCGCTCTCGCTCTCGCTTGGCTGCGAGGATATCCTCGGGTGTGGCCAACCCGCTATCCGGCTCGACCATGTCCACCTCCTCATAGGTCACATCACACCTCCGCCCCCGCTCCAATCTCCGCCGCTTGCGCGGGCCGGCCAGTCAGCCACCAGGTGAGGCCCAGAACCAAGGCCCATCCCAGGACAACTGCGGCAACGATTGCGTAATCCACCGGCTGCTGGAGCCAGAACATCTTGAGATACCGCTTCGCTGGGGGTATCGCTGGCAGGAAGAACGCGGCGACCCCCAAGATGAGCGCCAGTCCGGCCATGCGCAAGTCCCCTTTTTCGACACCGCCAACTGTTCGGAGGCGCCAGGGCGGTTTCAGGAAAACGGCTAACAGCAGCCCCGAATAGATGAGCGTGTACGTGACGGCAAGCTGGGCGTAGGCAACGTCGCCCGTCCGATCCAGGAAGAAAAGGTACGCGAGCAGTGAAGCCAAGCTCATAGTAAGGGCTGCCGGTCCCACAAACTGGGCAAGTGTCCGGGCAAAATCCTTGCTCGAAACGACTCCTGCGACCGCCCAGAACGTAAGTCCCACCGAAGGGATTGCCACCGTGATGACGACAATGGCCGTACCCTGGGCAGAGGCGTAGGGATATCCTACACTTAGCAGCTGGATGGCTCCGATCAGGAGCGCCAGGTAAAATACCTGGGTCAGGTTGAGTTTCAGAACGTCGAGCAGGCCCTGGACAATGCGCTGCCCTTTGTTCAGGACTTGCAGCAGAACCTTGGGAGACGAGCCCAATAGGACGATGTCCGCTATGCTGAGCGCTGCCTGGGTGCTCGTCTGCCTGCAGATGGCCAGATTGGCCTGCTGTAGGGCTGGTAGGTCGGCAACGCCATCGCCGACCACAGCTACCGACTCGCCACGCTCCCGTAGGGCCCGCACGAGGGCGCCTGCCTGCTCTGGGGCGATGTGACCAAAGATAGCATTCTCGGCAGCAGTGTTGTGCCACTGCTCCGGTGGGAGATGATCCAACTCGCGCCCAGAAACGATGCCCAGTTCCAGGAGTCGATCCTCAGGATCTCTATCCAGGCCGGCCTCCTGGAGCATGGCCAATGTCTGGTCTGGATCGTCTGAGGTGAACACTTTGATCGCAACACCTGTCCTGGAAAACGCCCGGGCGGTTTCAATGGCTTCAGGGCGCAGGCGCTGGCTATAGCGCAGGCTGCACAGCGGGATCAGATCAGTGGGGAGACGAGCTACCCCTTCGGCATCGTGGAGAGGTACGATTTCGGGATGGTAGGCAAACAGGAGAACTGCTTCCTGGCCTGCGGTCTTCTCGGCGTCACCTGGTTGCTCGGCTGTGCGCTCCGTGCGTCTGAGCACGCTGCGGGCTTGCTTCACCCACCGCCGGAGAAGACGTCCCCGTCCCTGGTCTTCCTCCTGCATCTTCCCACCTTCAGCAACTACTGGTGTAGCCGTTTGCTCCTCCACATGGGAAACGGGTAGGTCGCCTTCTGCCTGGTTGCCGGCGACAGCTTCCGCCGAGAGCGTATCTTCCACGCGGTCTCTCGCGTCGTCGGGCGAGTTCCCATCGCCTCGTCTGAACAGGCGCCCCAGTGGCGACACCAGGCGGCGTACAGTCTCCACGGATGACTTGCTGTCCTGGCTCCCTGCAGGTTCCACATCGTCGGTGACAAGATTGGGTCTCAGAGTCTGAGGCTCGCCCAGGACGTACACACCCTGTAGATCCTTGCGATCGAAAGAGACGGCACTCCAGCCATAGGCAGACAGGAACGGCGATTCCTCATAGACCTCGCGTCTATTGCCTTCAAAGGTGTCGACCATGATCTGTGTCACCAGGTTCCGGGCAGAGGTGCTCCGGGCAAAGTCGCCCAAAATCTGCCGCAGACGCGAACGGGCCATTGACTCCTCAGTCTCTGGCGTCTCCGCGAGCTCCATCTCCATGTGTGTGCCAGTTAGGATACCCGCCTCAGCGAAGCAAATGACGGTGGCCTCGGCCAGGGATTCAACCGATCGGGACTGGTGCACCAGCGCACCGAGCTTGGCCAGATCCGCCCTTCCAGTCGTGTAGGTGACAATGATCATCAGGAACAGGCCTGCGGGCGCAAGGCCAAAGATCATCCCGGCGACCTCATTAAAGACCTCCGCTGGAATGCCCACGTCCATGCGAAAGTACGTGAGCAACAGGATGGCTGCAAACACCGCCACCAGAACCAACAGGGCTCGGAGAACACGATCGACAATCCGCTCCAGCGGCGTCAGTTCCTCGCCCAGTACCTGTGTGTCGGCCAGGTTGGAGACGATAAGGCGCTCGTCGCCTACCGCTCCTGCAACGTAGGCTCCCCGGCCCGAGACACAGAGGCTCCCAGCATATACCTGATCCCCGGAGCGCTTGGTCTGCCACGCACGCTTGCCAGTCAGCGCCGCTTCACTCACCTCCATCTGACCGTCACCTACCACCTGCCCATCCACCAGTAACTGGTCACCTGGGCCGACGATCAGCACATCTCCCCGCACGACCCGGCTGGGGTCGATGCTCCGGGCTTTGCCCTCGCGCATCACTGTAGCCTTGGGCAACATATTCTGCTCGAAAGCCGCCAACCTTCTCATGGCCAGCATTTCCTGGCCGACGTTTATGCCGACATTGAGAAAGATGGTCCCCAGGCTCAGAAGAGCGTTCAGCCACTGGCTCAGAAGCAGCTGGGTGAAGGCTAGACCAACAAGGCTGAGGTTAAAGATGGTATAGAGGTTCTCACGCCAGATCTGCTGCGGGGTACGGGGCGGTTTCAGGTGGACGGCATTGTCCTGGCCCTCGGTCCAGCGAGCGGCGGCTTCCTCCTCGGTCAAGCCGGACGGTAGCTCGAGCAGCACCTCGGGCAGCGTAGGCGCCCCCTCGGACGGGCGCCTACGCCACTTGAGGGCCACAATGGCCGCAACAGCAGCCAATGCGGCCAGGGCCATGCCCAGCCACAAGAACGGCTTCCCGTGATGCTCCGAGCTTTGCTCAGCCACCGACGTTTTGCCTCGCCTACTGACTCTACTGTCGCCGGCTGGCCCGCAGCATCAGCAGGAACAGGTTAATAAAGTCTAGGTACAGGGTTAGCGCCCCGAGCACGGCCAATCCACCTCCGGCCGGGTGTGTGCCCAACTGGGCGCCGATATTTTTGAGCTTCTGGGTGTCGTGCGCCGTCAGGCCGACGAACAGGGCAATGCCCAGGAAAGTCAGCAGCCAGTTGATATTGGAAAAGGGGAATAACCAGCTAAAGGACCAGGCAATGAGCCAGCCCAGCAGCAACATGAACAGCACATTCCCCGACGCACTCAAGTCACGTTTGAACAGCAAGCCGAACAGGCTGGTGACGAAGAAGGTACCGGCCGTGATCCAGAAGACATAGGCAATTTGCTCCTGGCTGTATACCAGCAAAATGGATGAGATGGTCAGTCCGGTGAGTGCCGAGTAGAAGAAAAAGAGCAGCGCGGCAACCACTGGCTTCAGGCGCATAGCCGCCGCACTAAGGACGGCCACGACCATGATCTGGATGATGAACAGGCCAAAGGCGAACCACGGGTCGGCGGCGATGCGGAACAGCATGCGCGCATTGGTGCTGACCCAGGTGGCGACCAGGGCAGTGACAACCAGGCCCAGCGCCATGATCAGATACACCTGGGCCAGAAAACGATTCACTCGAACCTCGGTGGCGGGTGTGACAGCCGCTGCATGTGCCATTTAGTATCCCCTCCTTGAGTGGTCGCGCAGGCCCGCTCCTGCAAGGAAGCGGGCCTGCATCACGATACCGCTAGTAAGCGACGAGCTCCGCCACGACCGTACCGGTGGCGTTTTTCAGGTAGAGCGAGTTGCCCTCGATGGAATAGCCACCGATTTCCGGCAAAAGTTCCAGGAAGGCTACTTCCTGCTCCATGATGCCGTCTGGCGTGCTGCAGAAAATGTTCGTACCCGTAGGCGGAGTGAACGCCAGTTGGCTGCCCTCCACGAGGTAGCTGGCCGAGTAGGTGTTGCACCCCGACGAACCGTTCACCCTGCCAGTGCTGTCAAAGGCCATAGTCAGGGTGGTGCCCGGCAGGACCAACTCCAATCCCCCAACATCAGGGTCGGTGAAGAATGCGACCTGCCAGCGCGTCCCGGCCAGCGGATTCTCAGGCGCTGTCTCGGTGACGCTCACCGCCTGCTGCTGGGTCACCCGCTGTCCAGTCGCGTTCTGCGCTTCCAACACGTAGGTGTAGCTGCCCGCCGTGTCCAGGCAGTCCATCTCCTGGCCACTAAAGCCCGCGTCGTCTACGATCACCGCCTGGTTGCGCAGGATGCGAGTGTACGTCGCGCCGCCTCCCACACTCCAGGAGAGCCCGACGCACTCGCCGGCCTGGATCTGGTTGGGGCTGACTCCGAAGGAGTAGATCACGGGTGCCTCGGGCGCTGCTGTCGGCACGGGTGTGGCTACAGCTTCCTCCGCTACGTTGACCGTCTGGGACTGCCGGCTGGTGCCCCCCGGCCCTACTGCCGTCAGGTTGTATGTCACCGTACCGGCGCGCTCGGGGCAGTGCGACGCATTGCCCACCGCTGGTGCCGGGTCCCACAGCACGTCATCGTTGGCGGCCAGGGTCACGGTGTCGAGTTCCCCTTCCACCTTCCAGCGCACCGTGACGCACTGGCCCAACGTGATCTGGCCCGGCGGATCCACCGTGAAGCGGGTGATCACCGGCGCACCAGCCACCGGCTCCACGTAGATGGTGATCTGCCGTACCTCCACTGTGCTGTCGCGCAGCACGACCCGAAGATAGTAGGTGATCGTCTCCGGCGGGCATTCCTCGCGGCTGTCCTCCCCGGTCACGCCGTGGTCCTGCCAGCGCTGGCCTTCCTTGTAAAAGTAGACTTCCTTCACGTTGTCCACCTTCCACTGGAAGGTTACACACTCGCCGGCCACGATGTTGGTGCGGTCTACAGCAAAGCTGATGCCGGGCACCGGCGTCTGGGTGGGCGCTGGAGTCGCCGTCGGGCCAGACAGCACAGTGATCTCAACCTTCAAGCGCTCGCCAAAGGCCTGGCCCTGCATGTCCTCCATCTGCCAGACACCCTGATAGCTGCCCGGATTCAACGGGGCGACCAGATTGAGCTGGACGTCATACGTCTCGCCGGGCATGACTTCGCCGGTCAAGGCCACCGACTCGCCGCCCATCCTGTGACCGCTGACAAAGACCAGCCTGTAGTTGCTGTCCCAGGTGCAGGTGCCGGTGTTCTGCACCTGCCAACCCTTGGTAAAGGCCTGGCCCGGCTTCATGTCGCTCTCCTGGGTCAGGTGCTTTACCAGCACAAGGCCGTCAGTACAGGGCGGCTCCGGGCCCGG
>JASFLR010000056.1:0-9685 GCA_050117995.1 Anaerolineae bacterium | reverse complement strand
ACCGTATTGCGGACGTCCGCGAATCCTTCTTCCACGTATGGATAGGCGAACAGCACGGCGCCAATGCCAAAGATGGCGCCGGTCAGCGAGCGCATCACCCAGGTACTCTCGTAGAAGCCAAAGAGCTGGAGTATACCGTCGATCGCCATTGGCACCAGAAAGAGAGCAAAAACTCGGAAGCTCATTCGCTTGGCGCTCAAGCGTTTGCGCAGCAGCGCGTACGCAATGCCGGTGAGAAAGATCGACCCATAGATGGCGACATCACGCTCGCAGAAGGCTACCTTCCAGCCGACCTGCTCGTTGCCGATGGCGCGCACAAAGGGATCGGTATCGACCCCCGCTGCCTCTAACTCCTCTACGGAGTAGACGATCGCCTGCCCGCCATAGAAGTAGGACCGCTCGGGCCGTTGGTGGCAGGCTGGTCGGTAAAGGGTGTAAATCGCTCTCGCTGGAACGGTCCAGCCAACGTCCATCAGCACAGGCGCCAACAAGGGCAAGCCCACATACAGACCCCAGATCAGATTTGCGAGCGCAAGCCAATGCTTCGCCAACTTGAAGATGGCCTTGTCGGCAAAGATGACAAAGTCACGAGTGCGTCCGGTGACTGGAGGGCGGTCCGTCGACATTAGACTCCCAACCTCACTTTAACACCTGATTGAGATACTCGTCAAGCTGGGCCCTTGACAACTGACCGATATGCCGAGCCTGGATCACACCGCTTTCATCGATAAGTAGCGACATGGGCAGGCCAGGGGCTCGGTAGGTATTGTACACCTGGCTCAACTCATCCAGCAGCACCGGATAGGTCATACCTGCCAGCTCGACAAACGGCGCTACGGCGGCGCGCGACTGCTCCACGCTAACGCCCAGCACTACAAGACCCTCATCCTTGCGCGCCCTGTACGCATCCTCTATGTCAGGAATCTCGGCCCGACACGGGGGACACCATGTAGCCCAAAAGTTGATCAAGACCACATCTCCCCGATACTGGCTCAACGAGACCTCCGTGCCATCCAGGGCCTCCAGCGTAAAGTCAACAGCCACACTCCCCACGTTGATGCCCGTGGCCTCGGGTGGGTCTTCACCTCCGCAAGCCGTCAAGCTCAGCGCCAGGAGAAGCAGGCTCAAGACAATATACTTCCAGCTAGACACAACTCATTCCCTACAATTCCAGTTCGAGAAAGCTGCTGTACTGCGAAAGGAAGGAGAGACTATCCGTGAAGACGAACAGGCCCATGAGCACGAGCAGCACGCCACTCACCAGCGACACAACGCCAAGATAACGATTCATGCGTCGGAGCCATCTCGACAGCGGGCCAAATGCCAGTCCCACCAGCAAGAAGGGGATGCCCAAACCCAGGGTATAGGCACTCAGCAGCAGTACGCCCTGCCCCACCGTGTCAAGCTGGCTAGCCACGAGCAGGATTCCCGCAAGGATCGGCCCGATACAGGGTGTCCACCCAGCCGCAAAGACCACGCCGAAAAGGACCGAGCGCAAGTAGCCCGTCTGGCCCGTTTGCTGCACATGGATCTTTTTTTCTGCGTAAAAGAACTCGGCCCGATTCAGCAAGATCACTGCCAGCGCGATCAACACACTGGCTGCCAGGTTGGGCACCGGTGCATCAAAGCTGGCGAGGTAGTTCAGTACTCCGGCTGCAGCCGCCAGGGTCACTTGCCGGAACGTGCCAAGATCTGCGCCGGCGAGCACAACCAGCACCATCATCACGCTCTCCATCAGCCAGTTGAGGGCATAATCGGCAGCTACCAGCTCTCCCTGGGTGACCAGGCCCGAGTCGAGCAGAAAGGTCGCCACGCCCACCACTGCGGCGGCTATGGCCCAGCCCTTCCAGTCCCAATCGATGGCCATCAGCCGCAGTCCAAAGACGACAAGCAAGACGCCTCCCACCCGCTGTAGCAGGATCGAAGAGTCAAATAGGAAGCGGCCGATGAAGGTAGCCGAGGCCCCCAACAGGATAAACACGAGCCCAAAGCCCAACACAAAGAGCAGCGCGTGCAAGAAGGTCCGCACCGTTTCGCGCCGCGCGCCCTCGTCACTGGCTGAGATGATCGTCGTGCCACCAAGGTAGCCCATGTAGGCGGGCACCAGCGGCAAGACGCACGGAGAGGCAAACGACAACAAGCCAGCCAAAAAGGCAATGGGCAGGGTCAGATTGGTCGCATCCATACTAGGCAAACTCCGGTACGCAGATTGGTGGGATCGCCGGAATGCGCATAGACCTCACCACGTTCGCGAACCAGCAGCCAGATAGCCCGGCTACTGACCGGCCTCCAAGTCAGAGTCTTCCTCGACAAGCAGTCGCACTGCCTGCAGCTCGGCATCGAGCCTGCGCTGCCGCAGCATCATGCTGAACACCAGGCCAAACGAAACTGCCCACAATACACCATAAGCCGCTACCAAATATCCCATCCTGTCCTCCTACTTCTGCCCGCGGCAACCCTGCGGAAACGTACCAGGGCCCGCACAAGCCTACGCCAAGAACTTTTGCTTCAACTGCTCCACGTCGTCCCGGAACTGCTCCAGGCGAATCCGGTGCCACATCAGCGTCGCGTACCATATCGAAAACGAGATGAGGGTGAATGCAAATGCGAACATCATGTTGTCGCTCAGTCCGCCCCCCTCGGTGCCAAACATCAGCGGGTGCTGGGTCCGCCACAGGCGGATAGCAATGAAATTGATCGGAACAGATATGAATGCCACAATACCATAGACCGCAGCGAAACGCGCCCGCCGGGAAGGATCCTCCACTGACGTCCGCAACATGAGATAGCCCACATAGATGAGGAACTGGACCAACGATATGGTCAGGCGCTCGTCCCAAACCCACCATACGCCCCAGGCAGGCTTGGCCCAGATCGACCCGCTGACCAGCACGCCCAACATAAAGACTGTCCCGATCTCAGCTGAAGAGAGGGCGACGATGTCCCATACGCGGCGCTGCGTGCGCAGGTAGCCCACACCCCCAACAAAGGTCACAAAAAAGGCAAGGAACCCGACCCAGGCTGTGGCGATGTGGAAGTAGATGATCCGCTGCGCGTAGCGCCCGGTCTCGCTGCTGAGGTTGGCGTCAGGCGCACCTATCAACGCCAGGTAGAGCGCAACGAGTACCAGCGCTGCACTCAGTATAGTCATCCCAAGAAGTAGTGTTTCGCGTTGTCGCTTCATTTGCCCACTCACCCCATTTGACGCGGAAACTCACGAATGGTTTCACGCTGTACAATCACCGTAGAGACGGCCCGACGATGTCTCTACTCTTTCACAATGAAATCAAAGGTCATAAAGGCCACTGCCGGAAAGAGGACATCAAAGGCCAGAAGGAGCTGCCACCAGGTGGAAATCTCCGCCATGGTCAGCCCATCCAGGATACCTGACGTGGCCTTGACAGCAGCGATTAGTACTGGCGCAGCCACCGGGAGCAGCAGGATAGGCAGCAAGACCTCCCGGGCCCGCGTCTGTGCCGTCATGGCAGACAAGATCGTCCCCACGCCTGCAAAACCCAAGGTACCTAGCAGGACAATGAAGACTAGCCTGAGGTCAAAGAGATTAACCCCAAAGAAAGCCGTAAACACAGGCAGCATCAAGGCCTCGACGGTGATCATAAAAAGCGCCGTGGAGATCATCTTGCCAAAGTAGATCGCTGTATGGTCCACCGGCGCGAGCAACAAGCCTTCCAGGCAGCCCCCGTCCTTCTCCGAGGCAAAGGCCCGATTTAGACCCAGTATGCCCGCAAAGGTAAAGGCTACCCACAGAGCGCCCGGAGCGACCTCCAGCACGCGCTGTCCGCTGACTCGCAGATCGAACGCGAAATTAAAGACGACGATCACCAGCACCGCAAAGACGAACATGGCGCTGAACATCTCCTTGGTCCGGAGCTCAGCGACGATGTCCTTCCAAACGATAGCCGAAATCTTGCGCAGATAGCCCATGTGTCCCAAACAGGCGCTGCCCAGCTAGGCTGGGCGCGTAACCTCGCGATAGTGCTCCTTCATGCTTTGCAGGTCAAGTCCGGCCCGCGCTCCCTGCCAGGCCACCCTACCCCGGTTGAGGATGGCAGCACGGTCGCACATCTCCAGGCCTTGCTCCAGGTTATGGGTAGTGAGGATCACTGTCCGGTTGGATGCCGCCAACTCCTGTAGTACCGCGCGCAGCATATCAGCAGCTTGCAGATCGAGACCAGTATAGGGCTCATCCAACAACATGATAGCCGGATCGTGCAGAATCGCCCGGGCTATTGTCAGACGCTGAACCATCCCCCTGGAAAAGGTCCGAACGGGGTCCCGGCGGCGGGCCCGCAGGCCCACCTGCTCCAGCACGGCATCGATCCGGTCCTCATAGTTGCCCAGATCGTACATCCGCGCGAAAAAGCGCAGGTTTTCGTCGGGCGTCAGGTCGCTGTAGAGCAGAGGACTGTGCGAGATAAGGCCGATATGCTTCCGCAGAGATGTGCCAGCCTTCGCCAGGTCCTCTCCACGGACGCTGACGATGCCGCCGGTCGGCCGGGTGAGCGAAGCGACGATGCGGATGAGCGTCGTCTTGCCCGCACCGTTGGGTCCAAAGAGCGCGAGGAACTCGCCCTCGTCTACGTGAAGATCTACTCCTCGCAAGGCGGCCTGGTGTCCAAACGCCTTGGTGAGTTTGCGTACTTGTACGGCAGGAGTCCCTTGCGGAGGCATGGCTACAGTGATTTGAGCTCCTTGGTGATCTCGGCTCGCTGGCGCTCGTAGGATGCCTCCTCTACCTCGCCGGATTCCAAGGCATCGTCAAGGTCCGCCAGCTGGTGTAGCAATCTTCGTGCTTTGGGATTGGCGCTCAGTCCAGGCCTGGCCTGTCGGCTGGCGGACGGGCGTCCTGTGGTCGCTGTATAGACAAACACACCGGCGACAGCGGCTGCAGCCAGCACCACCCCGAGCCAGAGAAGCACGCTTTGACTACCAATAGCAGAACCACTGCTGGAGGCTTGGCCAGCAGGCATCCCACTGGCGTCCAGACCGACTGCCGTCTCCCCCATACTGGTAAACTCGAGCTCCAGGGGCATGCCCGGCCCCAGGCCCTGACCAGAGAATACCTCGTACTGGCGATCCTGGATCATCTGAGTACCCATCGACTGCAACTGCGGGCTGGAAAGCACTAGCCCCGGCTGGGCAACAAGCACCGCCAGACTGGCTACCGGGTAGGCAAAGGGCCGCTCAAGAATGATCGGACCGCTGCCTGTCATCAGGTGGTAGGAGAAACGGACCTCTGACATCAGGGTACCAGGTCGCACAGGATCTGAATCAACCAAACCGTCGCTTCCAGAGACAAAGCGATCCTCAGCGATCCCCTCCCCGAGGGCAAAGCCAACGGAATCTGCCGGCACGGGCACCAGGACTGTCTCGCGCTGTCCACCGGCGCCTTCCTGGCCCACGTACGTGCGATCAGCAGTACTGCCAAATAGATGCGTCTCCGATACCCTCAGTACTTCGCCGAACGACTCGGCAAAGATGTGAACCAGATCCAGCTGCACTCCGCTGTCATCCAGGGTAGTCTCATAGACGGTGATGGCAACATCCAGGGTCGTCTGTCCCTCGGCGAACTGGAGCAGATCCTCGCTGCCATAGGACACGTCCAGATAGATCGCCTCGGCCCAGTACTGAAGCTCGGCTGAGGTGTCAAGCCCTTCGAAGCGAAAGCGACCCTCGCCATCGGTCTCTGTGCTGAGAACCTCCTCCTCGGCTGTTCCACTGAACAGGTACAGATTGACCACAATGCCAGCACCGATCTCTTCTCCACCCTCTGTGCCGTTGACCACCTGCCCCTCAAAGACACCGGCATCCTGGGCCCGCACCGGTATGGCAAGGGCCATAGCCAGAAGGACGGCCACAACCGCAAGCCGCATCAGCCAGGTGCCAAGACCAGACCGCATCTGCATGGCCTCACACCTGCAGCGCACCGGCATCTCTATCAAGTTCCTATACCTGACCTCTCGATCGCTCATTCGGCCTCCTCGGTACCAACGGGATGACCGCACTTGGCGCAGAACTGATCAACTGCATGCAGCTTGGCGCCGCAGGAGTAGCATACCAGGTCATCAGCCTTGGGCTGAACCTGTGACTCGGGCAAGCCAGTGCCGCATCGAACACAGAAGAGGTCGCCTGTCTGAGCTACCCTGCCACAGGAGGGACAGACCAGGCCACCGCCACTCCGCGATCGGCGCAGAGCGTGCACTGCCTGCTCGATCTCACCATCCGTCAGCACAGTCGCGGGTTGAGCCGGGGCGCGCCCGGGCAGCATCGGGTAGGCAATAGCGGCGGCAGCGATGACCGCAAGCACAAAGAAGACAAAGATACTCATCTTACCCCCTCCGCTTCCTTGTGGGCCAGGCTGCGATGAGTGTGCCTAGAAGCAACACCAGACCACCGATCCACAACCACACGACCATCGGATTGATTAGCACCTGAAACGCTGCCAGACCGTCCGAGTCCAGCCCGGCCAGGACGATGTACAGGTCCTCCTTCAAGTTGGAGCGCAGCGCCACCTCGGTGACCGCGCCCTGCACGTTGCTATGTTGGTTGCGCTCCGGTTCCACAGTAGCGACCTTGCGATCACCCCGGTAGACGTCCACAACTGCCTGGTTCAATCTCTTGTTGCCAGCTTCCTCGATCTGCTGGAAGGTGTAGTCACGGTAGGTGAGCGTATAGCCACTCACCTCGACCGACTCGCCGGTGGCCAGCGCCACCTGCACCTCTGTCTGGTAGGCTTGCGAACCCGTGATGCCCATCACAATGAGCAAAATGGAAAAGTGGATGATCTGCCCGCCATACCGCCTACGGTTGCTGCCCACAGCACGCACGGTTGCTGTCAGGATATTCTCGCCAGCAGTTCTCATCCGGGCTACGATGCCCTGTGCCAACTGCAGCAAGATGGTTACTGCTACAAAGGCCGTGACGGCAAACGAAAGCACCGCCCACCACTCGCGGATTCCGAGCAGGAATAGCAGCAAGGCCGTCACAACCCCCACAGCAAACTGCACCCACAGGCTCTTTAGTAGGCGCTCGGCGCTGATCCTGCGCCAATCGATCACGGGGCACACGCCGATCAGCACCACCAGCACCAGTCCCAGCGGGCCCATGAAGCGATTATAGTTCTCCGCATTCAGTGTGCTGGCAACCCCACGCACCATCTCGGTAAAGGTGGGAAAGAGAGTACCCAACAAGACAGCGCCCGCCGAGCCCAGAAACAGCAGATTGGTCAGCAGGAAGACGAATTCACGTGAAAGAAGATCGCCAACCTGGCCCGAACCCATCAGCTCTCTGCGCCTTCCCAAAGCCAGGCCAACCGCCAGCGCCAGCATCAGCCCGATGTAGCCCAAATAGTACCAGCCGATGGGCGACTCGGCAAAAGCATGTACCGACTGGATCAGGCCGGAGCGTGTGACAAAGGTGGCGAATACGGTGAGCACAAAGGTCACGACCGCCAGCAACACGTTCCAAGCCCGGAACATGTCCCGCCGCTGCTGGATGATGGCCGAGTGCACAAAGGCCGTGCCCACCAACCAGGGTATCAGAGACGAGTTCTCGACCGGATCCCAACCCCAGTAGCCGCCCCAACCCAACTCCAGATAGGCCCACCACGCGCCGACCAGGATTCCTATACCGAGCGAAGCCCAGGCAGCGAGCGTCCATCTCCTCGTGCCTCGGAGCCAGCCAGCATCCAGACGTCCCGTGATCAGGGCGGCAATGGCATAGGCTGCAGGTACGGTCCACAGGGCGTAAGCAGCAAAAACGATCGGCGGATGGATAATCATCCAGAAGTTCTGTAGCAACGGATTCAAGCTCACGCCTTCCTGAGGAACAGCAGGGAGCAACTCAAAAGGGTTGGTGAAGACGATCAAGAGAAAGGCGAAAAACGCTTCCGTCAGGGCCAGTATTGCCATCACATACGGGCGCAACTCCTGATCCCACGTCGACCGGCGCCAGACCACCACCCCAGCAATGAGAGCCAGCATCCACAGCCACAGCAACTGCGAGCCCTCAAGCCCAGCCCAGAATGCCGCCAGCACATAGGCCGGTTTGAGATAGGTGCTCACGTGCTCGTATACGTAGTTGACCTGAAAGCTCTTGGTGAAGAGCAAAATGAGAAGCAGCATAACAGACAGCGTCGACAGCCCAGCCGTGACCAGCAATGCGTTTCGCGCACTGGCGACCAGCTCTGGACGCCGCTGTCGCACGCCCATCACCGATGCAACGGCTGCCCAAAGACCGGCAGCCAGCGTCAGTAGGAGCGTTCCGAAACCGATATCAGACAGAACCAAGGCACTCACCTCACAGCACGGCGCTGTTCTCTCGGAGAACAGCCCTACTTTTTAGTCATTACTACCCGATTCTATTCTTTTTCCTCATACTTGGAAGGGCACTTCATCAACAGATCCTCAGCCTCGAACACCCCTTCCTCCGGATCATACTTGCCCACGACAGTGGCCTCCACAGCATCCACCAACATGTCTGGTTGGGGGCCATAGTAGGAAATCGCCAGATTGCCGCTGCCGTCCTCTATCTCGAAGGTCAGGTGCAGGTCGCGCGTGCTCCAGGAAACTGAATTGGGAACGATCTCGCCTGCTACCCGGGAATTCCGGGTCTGATCGGGCCCAAGGGCCTTGACTTCAGCCACAGTCAGGTATTCGCTGGTCGAGCCCGAGAAACTGGTGGCGATCAACAAGCCGATCACCACGGCAACCACGATTCCACCAAGCACGAATTTAGTCGTCGATGTCATCTTGACTCCTGAAACTATACAACTTGACGGGCGCCCTCTACTCGCTCCGTACTGAGGCGCCACACTTGTGACAAAAGGCCGAATCTGAGCGCAGCTCGGCACCACATTGGTGACAGAAAAGGGCCACTCCGCCAGGAGCGGGCGGCTGGGTTTGCTCTCCGCGCCCGCTGCCCCTTCGCTTCCGTGGCTTTGTCGCGGGCTGAACCCTCTGAGATGCCTCCTGCGTTCGATGCCCCAACCAATAGCCAGTAACGCCGACTCCGATCAGAGCAACAAAAGAAACCAGAAAGATCCAAATGGTCGAGTCACCGCTACCCCCTTCAGTGGCAGGTGCAGCGGGAACAGGTGAAGCCACCGGTTCCAAACCTGCTGCGGTCAGCTCAGCGTTGTCCTTGACGTAGGAAAAGGTCCACTCCCGTGTATCACCCGCGGCCAGCGTCCCCGCCTGGACCAGATGGTAGCTCAGACCGCCGCCGCCTTCAACCACAGCGTCGGCAGGGGGAGACAACTGGAAATTCTGGGCCGTTGGCGGCACCTGGAACTCGATATTCACTGCAGTCGTAGGATAGTCAGCGGTGTAGGCAAAAGTAAAAGTCCGCTCGCCCGCATCGCCCTGGGGTAGCGCGTCATAGTACTCGAGCTGAAAGCGCTGGGTGACCAACTCAAAGGTGACGATCAATGAGTCGCCCTCCAGACGGGTCGTGTACTGCTGGTTCAAGCGCTCCCCCGCCTCGTCCACATAGGCCACTGCCGTAGGCTGGCCCACCTGGGCAGGAATCGCTATCTCAAGCGATGCCGGCAACTCGACATCCGCGTCCAACTGGCCACGATATATCACCAGCAGTTCTGGACGGTCATACTCGGGCCATAGCGAGATATCCAGGCTTGCCAGCGAGGGTGAATCCTGGGCGTGGA
>JASFLR010000055.1:0-9759 GCA_050117995.1 Anaerolineae bacterium | reverse complement strand
TGCAAATGGCAAGGGGAGATGAGGGTCCCACCGAGCAGGTGACGGTCACGCGCAACGTGCACACGGCCATCCGCTACGGGGTGAGCCAGGCCCTGTTGGGCGCAGTGGCGGTTGCACGGAATATCACCATGGCTGAGGTTGTCGCTGATGAGTGGCGCCTGCCTTTGCCAGGGACGGCGGTCCCGATCCACGCCCAATCGGGTAGCGAGCGCTATTACAACGCGGAAAAGATGATCGCCCGCCGGGTTGCCTCACTGCCCCACGCCCTGGTGGATGATATACCTGGACAGGTAGGCAAGGATGGTGCCGAGATGACGCGCTACCTCCGCTGGCTGAGCAAGCGGATCGGTACGCTTGGCGGCGACGACTACCAGCCGGCGATCCACCTCGATCTCCATGGAGCGCTGGGTGAGATTCACAACAACGAGCCGGGAAAGATGCTGGGGCAGCTCCTGGCCTGGGAGCTGGCAGCCCAGCCTTACCGATTGCGCATTGAGAGTCCGGTGATCCTGGACAGCCGCCGGGCCCAGATCAAGACGATGAAAACGCTGCGCGAATATGTCCGTTTTCGCAAGATGAAAGTAGAGATGGTTGCCGATGAATGGGCCAACACGCTCGATGACATCCAGGCATTCGTGGAGGCGGGGGCCGCCGACATGATCCAGATCAAGATGCCCGATCTGGGCAGCATACACAACACCATCCTTGCCGTGCTGGCGTGCAAGGCGGGCGGCGTGAGCGTGCTGCTGGGCGGCAGCTACGCAGAGACCGATCTTTCAGCTCGCGTTTCGGCGCACGTGGCGTTGGCAACCCAGCCCGATCTGGTAATGGCCAAACCGGGCGCAGGCGTGGACGAAGCGATCAGCCTTGTCCAGAATGAAATGACGCGCACCCTGGCCCGGATCCGGCAACTGCCGCCTGAGCACGGGCACAGAGAACCAAGACAGTAGAGGTAGGCATGGACGCCAACTATTTCGCTCAACAAACACCCCAGTTCCGCGTGCTGTCAGACGGCCAGATCGGTAGGCTCTTCGAGGCGACGCTCGAGTGCCTGCAGCGCACCGGCGTGAATGTACACAACAAGGAAGCGCGCCAACTTTTGGACGGGGCGGGGGCCCGTGTAGATGGCGCGCGCGTGTGGATTCCGCCCCACATCATCCAAGACGCCATCGCTGCCAGCCCGCGTTCCTTTACCCTGTGGGGCCGCGATGGAAAGCCGGCCATGCAGGTCGCACCCGATCGCGTCTATTTCGGCCCGGGTCCCACCTGCACCTACTTTATCGACCCCTACAGTGGAGAGCGGCGCGTGACGCGCCTGGGCGATCCCGGTATGACTGCACTGGTCTGCGATGCCCTGGAGCATATCGATTATGTGATGTCGTTGGGTCTGCTCGGCGACGTCATGCCCAACCTTGCGCCAGTATATGAATTTGCCGAGATGGTCGCCAACACGACCAAGCCCGTATTGCCCTGGGCCTATTCTCCCGAGAACGTGGCCGATATCTACGAGATCGCATTAGCTGTGGCTGGAAGCCCGGAAGTTCTGCAACGGCGTCCCTTCTTTGCCTTCTTCGCCACATACCAGTCGCCGTTGGTCCATACCGATCTCGATCTGGCGAATGTCTTCTGGGCTGCCGAGCGTGGAGTGCCGATTGTGTATTTGGGTGGAAGCACTGCGGGCTCTACGGGTCCAGTGACCGGGGCCGGTTCGTTGGTGGTGACCCTAGCAGCAGCCCTTTCCGGACTGGCCATCATCCAGCTCAAGGCGCGGGGGAGCAGCGTGTGCATCGGCGGCGTGCTCCAAGCAATGGATCTGCGCAGTTGCCTGCCGGCCTATGGCAGCCCCGAGATGAGCCTCTACGGTGCCGCACTGTCCGACGTCTTTCGTTATCTGGGCCTGCCCTTCATGGGCACTGCCGGCGCATCGGAAGCAAAAGCGTTGGACCTGCAGGCAGCCATCGAGAGCACGGTTCAGGTCCTGCTGTCAGGCCTCAGCGGAGCGCCACTGGTGCACGATATTGGTTTCCTCGATTGCGCCAACATCGGCTCGCTCGAAATGCTGGTGATGAACGATGAGATCATTGCCATGACACGGCGGATCATGCGCGGCATGGAGGTCAGCGACAGCACACTGATGCTGGATCTGATCGATGCCGTAGGACCCGCGGGAGAATACCTCTCCGCCAAGGACACCGCCCGTCGCTGCCGGGCAGAGATCTGGGATCCGGTCCTGATGGATCGTCAGAACTGGGTGAACTGGACCAAGAGTGGTGCCCAAGCCATGCACGACCGCATCAGGGAGCGCCTGCGCGGGATCCTGGCGACCCACAGGGCGCTCCCCCTGCCTGATGGCGCCGCAGAAAGGATCCAGGCCGTCCTTGAGGCAGCCGAGGCGCGTCATAAACAGGATAGCACGGGGTGAGCGAATGACGAGCACGCTGATCATCACCATCGCTACCACAGGCTCGGTGCCCACCCGGGAGATGAACCCCCATCTGCCTGTCACGCCGGAGCAGATCGCCGAGACGGCAGTTCTCTGCCGCAAGGCCGGGGCCAGCGTGATCCACATCCACGCGCGCGACGCAGATGGCAGGCCTACGTTGGATCCACAGGTCTTTGCCCAGATCCATAGGTTGGTCAGCGAGCGAACCGACCTGATCGTCCAGATTTCCACTGGCGCGCGAGCGGGCACGGGTGCAGAGGCGCGAGCCGCCGCGACCCGGCTGCTCCGACCGGAGATGGCCTCGCTGACCACAGGGTCGATGAATTTCCCCGATCGGGTGTACGCCAACCCCTTCGAGGTGATCGAGTTTCTGGCAAAGACCATGGCAGAGTCAGGCACAAAGCCCGAGATGGAGATCTTTGAGCCGGGCATGATCGCCAACGCCCAGAAGTTGGTAGAGAAAGGATTGGCGACTGAGCCGCTGCACTTTGACTTTGTGCTGGGCAGCCGCGGATCGCTGCCCGCATCAGCCAGGAACCTGGTATTCCTTATCGAGACGATCCCGCCTGGCTCCACCTGGACCGTCGCCGGGATCGGTCGCTGGCAGTTGCCCATGGCTGTGCTGGCTATCGTCATGGGTGGGCACGTCCGGGTAGGATTGGAGGACAACCTCTACTACCACAAAGGAGTGCTGGCCACGAACCAGCAGCTCGTAGCCAGGGTGGCGCGGATCGCCGCAGAGGTCGGACGGCCTGTTGCCACACCGGATGAGGCACGGCAGATTCTGAGACTGCCGGTGCCGAAACGATGATGCCTCCCGGTCCGTGCGGGCCAACGCCCGGCGGATGGGAGTAGACTAGAGGAGGGAAGCCGAATGTCTTCCGATGCTATGGCCGTGCCCCGGCTATCGATGTTCAGCCAGGAGCAATGCGAAACCGTCCACCGCGCGTCCCTGGAGATCCTGCGCCGTACCGGCGTGCGGATCTATCACCCTGAGGCGCTGGAGCTACTGCGCCAGACCGATGCCATCATCACCGACGATAGCCTGGTCAAGCTGCCGCCAGGCCTGGTTGAGTGGGCCTTGAGGCAAGCGCCCTCGCGGGTCTCCCTGTGTCGCCGGGGGAGCAGCGATCTGGCTGCCCCACTGGAGGGCAGATCGGTGAATTTCGGCACCGGCTCCGACTGTCCAAACTATCTCGATCCGCGTAGTGGCGAGCGCCGCCCCTTCACCATGGCCGATATGACCGCCTGTGTCCACGTGGTTGATGCGCTTCCCGAGCTCGATTTTTGCATGTCGATGGGCATCCCATCTGACTTGGGAAGGGCGAATGCGTATCGCCAGCAGTTCGCGCTGCTACTGGAGCACACCACCAAGCCAGTCGTCTTTGTCTGCGACGACAGCGCCGACTGTGAGGCCATCGCGGCAATGGCAGCGGCAGTAGCAGGCGGTATGGAACAGCTACGCCTCAACCCCACGCTGTTGCTCTACTCCGAACCGTCGACACCGCTGAAACACACCGAAACGGCGACGGACAAGCTGCTGTATATGGCCGAGCAGGCCCTGCCCATCGTGCACTCTCCAGCTCCGATGATGGGCGGCACCGCGCCGGTCACTCTGGCCGGGGGTTTGACCCTCGGCAACGCAGAGATCCTGTCCAGTCTGGTGATGCACCAACTCAAACACCCCGGCGCGCCCTTTGTCTACGGGAGCGGTCTGCACCACATGGACATGAAGACAACCATCAGCGTCTATGGCGCGCCCGAGTTCCAGCTTGCCCGTGTAGCCGTAGCTGAAATGGGGCGCTTCTATGGGCTGCCGACCTGGGGCTATGCTGGCCACTCGGATAGCTGCGTCATGGACGAACAAGCTGCAGCCGATGCAGCCTTTTCTGTCCTGGTGGCGCTGCTAGCCGGCAACAATCTGGTGCACGACGTGGGCTACCTTGAAGCCGGGCTGACTACCTCGCCCGAGATGATCGTCTTTACCGCCGAGATGATCTCGATGATGCGTACCTTCCAGACCGGTTTCTCCCTCGATGCCGAGTCACTGGCGTTGGAGGCGATCCATCAGGCGGGTCCTGGGGGCGACTTTTTGACGTCCCGGCACACCCTCAAGCATTTCCGCGAGCTGTGGCAGCCCGCCTTGCTGGATCGACGCCGCGCGGCGGACTGGGTTGCGGACGGCAGCAAGCGACTGGGCCAACGACTGCGAGAGAAGACGATCGAGATCATCGAAACGCACAAGCCAGAGCCCCTCTCGGGCAGCGTGCGTGACGAGATTACCTACATCTTGAAGGCAGGATAGACCGGACCCTGGGAGGACAACGATGAAAGCAGTTCAACTGGTCGAGATCGGACAGCCCTTGCAGGCGCGGCAAGTGCCCACGCCCTCTGTAGGGCCACGTGAGGTGTTGGTGCGCATCAGGGCCGCCGGCATCTGTCACTCTGACGTACACTATCGCAACGGGGCCTCGGCGGTAGGCAACCTGCCGCAGACGCTGGGGCACGAAATTGCGGGCGTGATAGAAGCAGTGGGATCTGAGGTGACCGAGGTCACCGCCGGTGACCGGGTGTGCCTGCACTACCTCGTGACCTGTAGCGAATGCCACTATTGCAGCACTGGGAACGAGCAGTTTTGCGTCAATGGCAAGATGCTGGGCAAACACCTCGACGGCGGCTATGCCGAGTTCATCACGGTACCGGCCCGCAATGCCGTTCCCCTGGCCGATGAAGTATCCTTCGAGGAGGGCGCAGTGCTGATGTGCTCCTCTTCGACCTCATTCCATGCCCTGCGCAAAGGAAGGCTCAAACCTGGAGAGACGGTGGCGGTGTTTGGGACAGGCGGCCTGGGCATGTCGGCTATCCAGCTCGCCCGGGCCTTTGGAGCGATACAGGTCCTGGCGGTGGACATCAACCAGTCCAAGCTAGAGCTAGCCGAGCGCTTTGGAGCTATGCCCGTCAATGCCAGCCTGGGGGATCCGGTGGCTGAGATACGACGGCTCACTGGCGGCAGGGGCGTGGATGTCGCCGTAGAGGTGATCGGCCTGAAAAGGACCATGGAGCAGGCCGTGCAGTCGCTGGCTGTCCTGGGCCGGGCAGTGATGGTAGGCATCAGTGACGAGCCCGTTTCCATAGATACCTATTCGGAGCTCTTGTGCAAGGAGGCCGAGGTCATCGGTTCCTCGGATCACCTGCTTTGGGAGCTTCCTTTGCTGGTGGAGTGGGTCCGGCAGGGCAAGCTCGATCTCTCACAGGTGGTTACGCAAACGGTGCCCCTTGATGCGGAGGCCATCAACCGGGCCATGGACGACCTGGAGCAGTTCGGCGGCACTGTGCGTACCGTGATCACCCCGTAGCCTGATAGCCTATATGCAAGAACGAAAGTCGATTAGCTTTGTCCTCAATGGACGCGAAACAAGTATAGAGGTCGGGCCGGGGCGCACCCTCCTACAAGTGCTGCGCGAGGACCTGGATCTGACCGGAACCAAACAGGCCTGCGATAGCGAGGGAGAGTGCGGCGCTTGCACCGTGCTGATGGACGGGGAGGCCGTCCGCTCCTGCCTGATGCCAGTCGAGAGGATAGCGGGTCGCCACGTAGTTACCATTGAGGGATTGAGCACTGGCGATCATCTGCACCCCTTGCAGCAGGCATTCATCGACCATGGCGCGGTGCAGTGTGGATTTTGCACGCCGGGCATGGTCCTGTCTGCGGCAGCTCTGCTGGCGCGTGACCCAGCGCCCAGCCACGAGCAGATCATCAGCGCGATGGAGGGCAATCTTTGCCGCTGCACCGGGTACGCAAGGATCCTCGAGGCTATCGAGTCCGCTGCCGCAATGATGCGCGGAGAAGCTGTGGAAGAACAAGAGCCAGGCGAGATCATCGGCGGCTCTCAGACGCGGGTGGACGCCAGGGACAAGGTAATCGGCAAAGCGCGTTTCGCCGAGGATATCAAGATGCCCGGCCTGGTATTCGCCGCTCTGACCCGCAGCCCATTTGCTCACGCCCGGATCGTGAGTGTGGATGTCGAGCCGGCACTGCAACTGCCGGGGGTGATCCGAGTATTGATGGCCAAGGACGTCCCCGGTCGCAATGACTTGGAGGGCTACAGCCGGAACGAGCATCTGCTGGCGGAAACTGGTGGCTCGGTACGGATGGTAGGCGACGCAGTAGCCCTGGTCGTGGCCGAGACACCCGATCTCGCCAGGCGGGCAGCCGCTGCCGTCCAGGTTGACTATGAGCCACTTCCCCACACGTACGACGCCGGGGAGGCCGTCTTGCCCGGTGCGGCAGAGATCTACCGGAGTGGCAACGAGCTAAATAGTGATACCATCCTGCATGGGAATCTCCACGAGGCCATGTCCAACGCTGACCTGGTCCTGGAAGCCCGCTACAACACCCCATTCATGGAGCACTCGGCCCTGGAGCGCGAAACCGTGCTCAGCTACATCGACGACCAGGGGCGGGTGACGGTCGTCGCCGGTCACCAGGAACCGCATTGGGCTCAGGGCTGGACGGCCAACATGCTCGCCCTGCCGCCAGAGCAGGTGCGGGTCATCACGCCCCCCATCGGCGGCGCCTTTGGTGGCAAGCAGGACCCATGGCCCCTGATGGCTGGGGCATTGGCTGCCTATCACGTCCGGCGACCCGTGCGCCTGACCTATACGCGGCGCGAGTCCTTTGATGCCTCGCCCAAGAGGCACCCGTACAGCATGGACTACCGGGTTGGAGCCAGGTCTGACGGAACACTGACCGGTCTGGCATTGCGCATCTTGGCAAACACCGGCGCCTACGATGCCGATGGGTTCTTTATCCCCTTCTATGCACTGGTAGCTGGTGGTGGGCCCTATGGCTGGCAAGCGGTAGATGCCAGCGCCCGTGTGGTGTATACCAATGCTCCCAAAGCAGGCCAGATGCGCGGCTTTGGCACCCCCCAATCCACCTTTGCCCTGGAGTGCACGCTGGACGAGCTGGCAGCAAAGCTGGGGATAGACCCACTGGAACTCCGGCTGAGAAATGCCATCGACGACCAGGCCAGCACCTATCTCGGCTATCCGCCAGCCGAGACGATGGGCTATCGCCAGTGCCTGGAGACGATCAGGCCCTACTACGAGGATGCCCTGGTGCGGACACAGGCGTGGAATGAGGCACATGCTGCCGAGCCCTACCGTCGAGGCGTCGGTCTGGCGGGAATGTGGTATCGATTTGGCAAGCGCGGGCCGATATCCTCCGAGGCCCACGCCGAGCTGGATCTGGATGGCAAGGTCGCGTTGTACTTTGCCGCCCCGGACTATGGACAGGGCACGACGACGATCATGGCCCAGTTGGCGGCCGAAGCGCTGGGGCTGCCCCGCGACCAACTGCACCTGATCAATGCCGATACGGCCTTTACCCCCGACAGTGGGATCCAGGGCGCGTCGCGTAGCACCTACTGGGTAGGCGGGGCCGTCTCCAAAGCTGCCGCACTGCTAAAGGCCCGGATCCTGCAGACTGCCGCCGAGGTGCTGGACCACCCTCCAGACAAGCTAGGACTCACTGAAGATGGAGTCCGGTCACCGGAAGGCGATTTGCTGCCGCTAGCGGATGTCGCCGCCGAAATGGAGCGCATTGGGCAGTCTCGCAAGATCAGGGGCGTCTTCGCACCTAATCTAGATCCGGGCTCCCTGGCAGACCCACGTCCCGAGTATCTGCCCTTCTTTGTGAGTGGCGCGCACCTGGCTGAGGTCGAGGTGCACTTGCATACTGGTCAGGTCCAGGTGCTGCGCATCGTGGCTGCTCACGACGTGGGACGGGCCATCAACCCCCAAGGCGTGCGCGGGCAGGTTGAGGGCGCCGTCCTCATGAGCCTGGGTTCAGCCCTCATGGAAGAGTACCTCCCCGGCATCAGCACCGGATTCAGCGACTACTATCTGCCCACCATCCGCAGCGCACCCGAGATCGCGGTGATTCCTGTCGAGGTGCCGAGTCGCTGGGGACCTCATGGCGCCAAGGGTTTGGGCGAGGCCGCTTCGCTCCCTACAGCGCCAGCTATCCTCAACGCCATCTACCATGCGTCCGGGGCGCGCGTCCGCGAGCTGCCAGCCACCCCGGAGCGTGTCCTGGCAGCGATGCCACCCGCCGGCAGGGGCCCTGACTGAGCGCTCCAGGGCCATAGGCTGACCAGCAGCAGACGGAACAGCCCTCAAGCGCCGCAGTTCTTCCATCTGCAGAGGCACCGCGCACTTTTGCCGTCCCCCTCCTTTTGACGTACAATACCGCGCGAGTTTAGCCCGTAGAACTCGACAATCCTGGCAATCAGAGGTCATTCACTATGACGACACGCAACGAACCCCGCCGCCTCCAGATCGTGGTCAGCGATGAGGAGACGGGCGAGGAAGTAGCCACAGCGCACGGTGTGGAAACACTCGTGCTTCTGGTCGCGCCGGATACGGCACGCGACCACGAATACCGCCGCATCCTGCTCGGCAATCCG
This sequence comes from Anaerolineae bacterium, assembly GCA_050117995.1. GTDB lineage: Bacteria > Chloroflexota > Anaerolineae > JAAYZQ01 > JAAYZQ01 > JBFFCR01. The sequence continues at coordinate 846 of JASFLR010000055.1, read as the reverse complement.
GAAACGAGCGTCCAGTTACTATTCGACATCCTCCAGGATGTCTCAGAGAGCATCGAAGGTGGCACCATGCTTGACCTGACCGAGGTGCTGGACGATCGGCTGCTCTTGGAAGTAACTGAAGAATTACCGATGCATTGAGGTTCTCCAATTAGTGCGAGGAGGTACTATGAAAGTAATCAAGCCCGGATCCACTGCCCTGTTTCCCGTTCCTGCCGTGCTCGTGAGCTGCGGTATCGAAAAGCCCAACATCATCACGCTCGCATGGGTCGGCACCCTCTGCTCTGACCCTCCCACGCTGGGCATCGGCGTACGCCCAGAGAGATTCTCCTACCACCTGATCGAGGAGACTGGCGAGTTCGTGGTCAATATCCCGAGCGCCCACCAGGTCGACATCGTGGACTACTGTGGCCAGGTATCTGGGCGCGATGTGGACAAGTGGGCGGCATGCGACCTGACACCTGCTCAGGCCCACAAGATCCGCACACCGCTGATCGCCGAGTGTCCAGTGGCGCTAGAGTGCCGGGTGACACAGCAGTTGACAATTGGCGTGCACGACCTCTTCATTGGAGAGATCGTGGCAGTCCAGGTAGATGAGGCGATCCTCAACGAGCGCGGGCACATCGACTACCAAAAAGCGCAGCCCCTGGCCTACGCAGGTGGCTACTACTGGCAAATGAGTGAGCTATTGGGACGCTTTGGCGACTGGCGCAAGGAAGCTGACACGGGAAGCGATTGAGCGCATTCAGGGGTCACGTGGACCTACCCCAAAAGAAAACTCCCCCGAACAGATGTCGGGGGAGGCAGTATGGTATCTCTTGGCTTTACAAGGCATCGCTCGCTGCACGC
>JASFLR010000054.1:0-9761 GCA_050117995.1 Anaerolineae bacterium | reverse complement strand
TAGGCGTTCCATCCTGGCGTAGCCGTGTCTCAACACTCACTACCTCGTTCACGAACTCGACCATCACCCACTCTGCTCTTGCACGTAGCTGCGGACCAACCGCAGCGCAGCCTCTGCCGACTGCTGGTTGTTCGCCAGCCGATCCCCCTGCCATACGTGGCGCTCACAGAGCTCTAGATCGGCTGCTGACAGGGCCACATACACAAGCCCGACCGGTTTCTCCGGAGTGCCGCCGGTAGGTCCGGCTATGCCAGTAGTCGCGATGCCCAGGTCCGCGCCCAACCGCTCGCGCGCCCCGCGGGCCATCTCCAGCGCAGTCTCCTCGCTGACTGCCCCATGAGCAAGCAGGGTCTCGTGTCGCACACCCACCAAGGCTTCCTTGGCCTCGTTGGCATAGGTGACAAAGCCGCCCAGATAGTAGGACGAACTGCCAGAAACGCAGGTGATACGGTGGGCTACCAGCCCCCCCGTGCTCGACTCGACAGTGGCGAGGGTCAGACCGCGCTCGCTCAGCAGCGCGCCGACCTCCATCTCAATGGCCATATACTCCTCCAAGCACATTATAGCACTCCTACGACCCTTGACCAAGTTCCCAACAGGGCCCTGATAGCGTGCGACACCTGGCTGATTCGGCTCGCTAGCGGCCCCAACTCCCCTGAAGCTCTGCCCTGGCAGGACATGGCAAGCACATCTGTTGCGCGATCACCAGCAATAGGCTACAATGGCAGCCATCTTGGCAGCCAGCGATCGGCTACCAGCTCACTGTTCAACGTGGTGTTCGGGCACGTCTCTGTTCTCATCGTGCTCGGTCTGACAGGCCGGTGCTGGCCGCCAATAACATGGAGGAGATCGATGGAAAAGGTCCGAATCATCCAGTATGGGCTTGGCCCCATTGGCAGCGCGGTGGCGCGGCATGTAGTAGAGCGTCGAGGGCTTGAACTGGTCGGCTGCGTGGATATTGACCCGGCCAAGTATGGACGGGATGCCGGCGAGGTTATTGGCCTGGACTATGCGCTGGGCTTTGATGTTGCTAGCACCCTGGGGCAGGCCATGGAACGAACCCAGGCTGAGGTGGTGATTCACACTACAAGCTCCTACTTTGACCTATTCGAGGATCAGATCGTCGAGATCTTGGAGGCCGGCCTGGATATCGTGTCGACCGCAGAGGAACTGTCTTTCCCCTGGATAGCCAATGCCCAACGGGCCGCCAGGATCGACGCCGTGGCCCGGAAGGCAGGCAAGACAGTCCTGGGCACCGGCGTGAACCCCGGCTTCTTGATGGACGCCCTACCCCTCTTTGTAACCTCAATCAGCCAGCAGGTAGACAGGATCGAGGTGACGCGTGTCATCAATGCATCCACCCGGCGCGGACCTTTCCAGGCCAAGATCGGATCAGGCCTAACAGTGGACGCATTCAACGAAAAGATGGCCGCCGGTCGCATGGGCCACGTAGGCCTGCCCGAGTCGGTGGGCATGGTCTTTGATACCCTGGACAAGACCCTGGCACGCTACGAGTCAACCGTAGAACCGGTGATTGCCGAGCAGCTGACCACGACGGAGCATTTCGAGGTGCAGCCCGGACAGGTGCGAGGCCTGAAACAGGTAGCCCGCGGCTATACGGACGATGGCGAGTTCATGACTCTCACCTTCATGGCTGCCCTGGATGCGGGTGAAGATGGCGACACCATCACGGTTACCGGCAAGCCAAACCTGGAAGTCAAGCTCCAGGGGACGAACGGCGACCTGGCGACAGTGGCCATAGCGGCGAATGCCGTCCGCCGCGTGAAGGAAGCCGCGCCTGGACTGGTCACCATGCGCGACCTGCCTATTGTGACCTTTTCGTAGGCGTTAGCGCCGAAAACTGCAGGCTGAGCCCGGCGCAAGAGTACCGGACGCAGCGTCAGGGACTGCGGCGACGCCGCGTGCGGATGCGACAGGCACGCGGCGTCGCTTCGATCCGAGAGACCTAGTGACTACGCAGGATCAACGGCAAGTAGACGGTATACTCGACACCACCACCACCGCCGCCCCAAAAACCGCCGGACAGCGTGTACCCGCCGCCCGACCACCCATCGGCGTCCGGCTGGCCGATGGTGCCGTCAAGGGTATAGCCCCCTGCACCATCGGGCTGCGTCTGCCCGCCACCGTCCACGGTCCACCAGTCGACGGTGTAGCCAGTGTCGCGCTGGGCGGAGGCGATGGACAGGCTGCCAGCCAGCAGCAGCGCAACTGCGACCAACGCAAGAACTAGTTTAATCAAGTGTTTGGCTCTCATCGCATGCGCCTCCTAAGGAGCATAAGGTGGACATTCTTCCGCGTAAAAGTCCGTATCGGTGGAGACCCCCAGGCAGGTCGGACCGCCCCCCACATTCCCAAGCAGCCTGGTGTGGGACAGTCTCAGCGTGCCAGGGTTGGTGTAGGCAGACCTATAGGCGCCTTCCAGGACACTGTGTGAGATCGTGCAGGACCCACCATTGTGATCGACGCCATAGTCTAGTGAAGTGGCATCCTCCCCAAGAGCAGAGATGCCATTCGCCACCAGAGCATTCGAACTGCTGGAGAGGTACAGACCAGCGGTATAGCTGCCATCACGAGCAGTGAAGGAGCCGCCGTACAGATTCGCCGACGCGTCACCGTCATTATTCAGCCCGTAGGTTTGGTTAACTCCGACAGCCTCAGCAGTCACCGAATAGGCCTCCAGGTCGGCGTAGCTACCGCTATTGTGTATGCCATAGGCAGTACTAGCGCCATGAGCGGAATACAAACCGCCTCGCAGTATGGCTGTACCGCCGTTTACCAACCCTCGGCTCCCCCCAGATGTGTTGTCAGCCACGGCACGGACATCGGTTGCTTCCAGGGTGGTTCCGAAGCCGGAAGAACTGATCGCGTAGCTCCGTATAGCGCTTTCGTCAGCGGTGTAGGAGCCGCCCTCCAAAATCGCCGTCGCACCATCCAGCACTTCCAGCGCGTAGCTATAATTGCCGCCCTGGGCGTGGGCTGTGACATCCAACAGGGTGACGCTGGTATCGGCCCCATCCAACGTGCAACCGTGGCTATTGGTTCCGGACTGAAGCGCCTGCGCCTCCACATCGGCCACTAGCGTACCCATGACATTGTCCGAGGCTTCTGCCCGGAGGGCATACGTATCGTAGAACGTAGAATCGTTGATCACAGTCAGGTCCCTCAAGCTGGTGTAGGCAGCCAGGTAGAGCGTCACCTCAGTGTCAGACTTGGTGATGACCGTCGCCCCCTGCCCAGCCCCCTGCAGGTGGATGTAGGGCGCCATCGTCACCTGCTCTTCGTAGATGCCCGGCGCCACCCACAGCAGGTAGGGGTTGTCCGCGGCAGCGGTGCTGATACTGTCGATGGCCGCCTGGATGGTAGTATAATCGCCGCCGCTCTTGGCTACGATGACTACCTTTGACGGATCCGGTCCAGTCGCGTCGGTGCTGCAGTACCAAGCTTGAGACTTTGTGCTGTACTTGGCGACCTCTCCAGGATCACAGGGTGCAGGTAATAAGTTTGGAGTCAGGATGCTAAACACTCCATGATCAAGATCCAAACCAGTCCCAGCGCTGTAGGTGGTATTGTTGTCGACGTTGTCGGCAAACCCAGCAGGGACCCCGCTCAGGCCCGACCAGGGCGCGCTTAGCGCATAGGGTGTCGCGGTCAGAGGCTGGAGCCCCAAGTTGATCATGCTTGCGTCAGCGGTGCACTGGACCTGGATCCCAAGCCAGCGGGCTTGACCGTTGAAGGCATCGCTGCCAAAGTCGAGCTCGGCTGCAAACAATCCATCAACGACTGAGACGGGCAGGCTGACGATTGTGGAACCCACCAGCGAAGTACCGGCGGCATCCGCATAGAGGCTGAACTCCATGTCGCAAGTATCGGTCACTGGCGTACCGTCCAGTTTGAGCTGCCCCTGATACGTAAAGCCAGTGCCTACCAGAGCCTCGGCAGCTCGTGGCTCAACATCCTGGCTCGATGAGGCTGCCCGGACCGTGACAAAGGCCAAGGCCACCGCCAGGACAAGAGAAACCCCCTGTATGATGCGCTTCATCGCATTCATCACTTTTTCTCCTTTTTCTGTAATATGTGAAAACAGCAGCAATATGCACAGGCAAGCGTGACGCCTGCACATTTCAAGCCTGAGATCAGCGCTGACCTGAATGTCCCGTGGTCAAATGCTCAGCCATTATGAACGGAGGGGAATAGCGGTGCCTGAAAACTGCTCTCCAGGCCTGGGAGGTAGTCTGGATGCAGCACTTCACGGTGCATGTTGCGCAATCAGAAAATCGCGCAGAAGCCCCGGCTGCTTCTAGTCAGTTCGATGGTCGGCCTCCGCGTTTCGCACAGCGTCGGAGAGTATACAACAGGATGTGCGAGAGGTCAAGCTCGGGCGCGAAAGGCCATATTGCACCGCCAAAGACTGGCCCCGGCCGGTCCACAGCCCGGCGGGAAGGCGTGGGCGCGTGCGCAAGCCGCTGGTCTGCAATTACCACTCGCCGGCATAGTCGGGCCTATACGGCGCCAGCTCGCCCGTAGCATATGCCCACTGCAACTCCACGAGTTGGCGCATATGCAATAGATCGTGTGCCACCCAAGATGCAAGCAAATCCCCGGCCCTGATCGGTCCCCAAGGCGCCTCGTACGCAGCCTCCCAGTCGGGCTGGGACAGCGCGCGCAGCCAGGCGATCGAGGTCTTTCTCTCAGAGAGGAATTGGGCCAGGGAGGTATCGAGGTCCTGCTGGTTGTACCCACGTTCCGCCACCCAGCCGCCTGGATCGATGGGGGGCCAGGGCTCGCCGGGGCGGTGCAGGGTATAGTCGAGGCGGACACGGAAGTCATTCCTCTCCTCATCCAACAGGTGGTTGATCACTTCCAATATCGACCACGAGTCGGGGCGAGGTCTCCAGCGTGCCTGTTGATCTGAGACCCCTTGGGCCAGAGTGCGAACTCGCTCCGCGTTGTCCAACATCTGCGACAAGAGCTGCTGCATGTCCATTCTATGCTCCCGTACTTGATCCCACACAGAGTCAGCGCAATGAGATAGGCCGCACTCGCGACCAACGCATCAGGCAGATCTACGACCGCAGGCGACAAACCGCCCCTGGAGTATCAGAGTAGCATCACCCTCGCCGCCAGGCGTCGCTGCCCGGCGGCAGGGGTGCGTCACATAGCCAACTACCTACGGCCCATAATTCTCGGCCAGGTATTCCACCAAAACCGACGTTTCGGCATCGGTGAGCTGCGCGCCATTGCCGACCATGCGAGTGACCGTCTGTTCCCACTCGTCAGCCGTTTTCGTGAGCTGCGTGGCCCGTTCAACGCCATGGCATGTCGAGCAGCGCGTCTCCAAGAGCGTCGCGCCATCTGCGGCAGGGGCTTCCGTGGGAATTGCGGTGTCTACCGCTGGGGCTTGTGTCGGTTCCGACGAACTGGAACCACAGGCCGCCACCAGGACCATAAGCACCAGCCCAGCCGCGATCACCGTCACCAGAGCTAGGCTCAGGTTCCCTCTCCTTCTGTCCCGGCTTGCCGTGCGGGAAGCCGGACCCTCTTTCAAGATTCTACTCATCTGGGTCTCTCCTCTCATCTATTGTTCTAACGACCGAGTCACATCTAGCAGGCACACAATGCTGCGATGTCTTGCTCTATACTTCCAAGAACTGCAGTGCGTGCCGCTCTCTGGACCTCAATTATAGTCAATTTTCGGCCACGCGCAAGCGCCGGACGAACCCGCCCACGAGCAGTGCCGGCAGGAACATCCGGCCCACATTCAACACCGCAGAGACGACCAACTCCTAGTCCACGGTCAGCGTCTTGCTCAGGTTGCGGGGAAAGTCGGGATCGATGCCCCTGGCGACACTCAACTGATAGGCCACCAACTGGGCGGGCACCGTCGCCAGGATCGGCCACAGGTAGCGGTCAGCATCTGGGACCAACAGATAGTCATGGACATTGGAATGGAGCGCCGGGTGTTCGGCAGCAATGGCAATGGACCTGCCACCACGCACAGTGACCTCGTTGACGTGATTGATCATCATCGTCTCGTCGCCCGGCGCGGCGATGAAGACCACCGGGTAGCCATCTTGCACAGCCGAGAGCGGCCCATGCTTGAATTCACTACTGAAAATGCCCTCACAATGGGCGTAGGTAATCTCTTTGAGCTTGAGCGCACCCTCCAGAGCAATCGGATGGGTCAGCCCGTAGCCAAGATAGTATAGATCATCGCAGTCCTGCAAATCAGCTGCCACGGCGCGGGCTGCCTCTTCAGTGGACTCGGTGGCAAGGGTCAGCAGTTCGGGCAAAGCCTCGAGTTCGGATGTGTCGCGCCCAGCCAGACGGTAGGCGAGGTAGAGGAAAAGCACGGCTTGGTTAAGAAAGGTCTTGGTCGCTGGTACGCTAATCTCATAGCCGCAGGCCAGCGGCAGGTAGACGTCGCTGGCGTTCATAAGGGTCGAACCCAATACATTAAGCACCCCGAGCACATGCCCGCCGCGTTCCCGCATCACCTTGACCGCGTTCAGAACGTCCTTGGTCTCGCCGCTTTGACTCACAAATATGGCCGTGTCTGCCGGTACGATTGACTTGCCATATTGCTCAATAAACTGCGGTCCCAGGACCGGGACGGCTGCCAATCCAGCGATCTGGTTGAAATAATACGCGCCCAGTAGACAGGCATGATAGCTGGTGCCACAGCCTACCAGATAGATCGGTCGCTCCCCTGTCGCCCTAAGGGCATCCAGGAACCGGTCCAGGTGGGGGGTGCTGCTCAACAGGTGCAATAGCTCACCCACCACGATGGGCTGTTCATGGATCTCTTTGAGCATAAAGTGGGGATATCCGCCCTTTTCCGCCACCTCGATGGGGCCATCATACCATTCGACCTCCCGCTCGATCGGGGTGCCCTCCTCAACGTCGTAGAGCTCGACCGCGTCCGGCGACAAGACTACGATCTCGCCATCGTTGATGCGGACGATCTGCCGGGTAATGGGCAGTATGCTTGGCAGGTCCGATGAGACACAGGTCAACCCTTCACCGATGCCAGCAACCAGGCCCGAGCCCTTTTTGATGGCATAGAGCCGGTGCTCGTCGCGGTGGGTGATGACAAAGGCATAGTCACCTTCTAAATCGTGATACGCCGCGCAGATAGCGGACAGCATGTCGCCGCCGTTGCGGTCAAAGTGGCGCTCGACAGCATGGATGCAGGTCTCGCCATCGTTGGTACCCCGCACCGTCAGCCCCTCGCGAATGAACAGCTCGCGCAACTGCACATTGTTCACGACATTTCCATTATGCGCACCCACCATGTCCCCGTCAGAATCGAGGTGCGGTTGTGCGTTCTCATGCGATGGCGCACCAAAGGTAGCCCAGCGGAGCTGGGTGATGCCCCGATTGCCGCGCATAGCGGCAAAATCCAGCTCCCTGCTAACCTCCTCAATGCGACCTACGCCCTTGCGAAGATCGATAGCGCCGTCAGCCGCAACGGTGGCGCAGCCAACCGAATCATAGCCGCGATAGGCCAGCCGCTTGCCAGCTTCGATGAGGGTCGGACCGAGGGTTTGTTCCCGGTCGGTGATGATGCCAAAGATGCCACACATGTGTCGATTTCAGCTCCGATTGTTTTTTGTATTCCCGTCGAAAGAGTTCTCCTGCTCCGCAAGAAACTAGTCAAAGTGAGCAAGTTCCTCCGCCAGGCCATCTTCATCCAGTTTCAGGCGCTCTTGACCGTTTCGCCACTTGGCCTCAATCACCCCGTCCCGCACCGACCGCTTGCTGACCGTCAGCCGCAGCGGGCATCCGAGCAGGTCGGCATCGTTGAACTTGATGCCGGCGCTGGCTGACCTGTCGTCGTAGAGCACCCGGAGACCGGCCGCACGCAACCTGGCATAGAGCCCCTCGGCCTGGGCAGCCACATCTTCCTTGCGCAGATCCAGCGCCACCAGATGCACGTCGAACGGAGCGCACACCTGCGGCCAAAGGATCCCATAATCATCGTGGTGAGACTCGACAATAGCAGCCATCAATCGACCCAAGTCCAGTTGCCGGTGGGCGGTCCAAAGGGCATGAGTCCGTCCCTCTGTATCCAGGTATTCCGCATCTGCCCCGCAGGGCGCAGGGGCTTTTGCCCGGGCCAGCGCAAAGGCTGCCTCAACCACCAGGGCAGAGCCACAGTGCGGGCACGGATCCCCTGGCTCGACCACAGCCAGGTCAGCCCACTCGCCCGGCTCAAAGTCACGCGGAACGTTGACATTCCGGATGTGATAGTCGGGCCGGTTAGCGCCGCTTACCGAGTTCTTGCTCGCGCGCACCGAGGGATCCGCCACCACACGCAGCTTGCCAGGATCCAGGCCAATGGGCGAAGCATAGCCGCCCACGGCCCCTACCTCTGCCAGCTCGTCATCCAGACTGGCGTAATACTGGTCGGTGCCCAGCACCCGTGCCAGTTTGTCCTCATCCACTGCGCGGTCGCCACGAATGACCACACAGGTCACACGACCGGCGACCGAATAGAAAACCATCTTGAGCGTCTGCGCGGCAGAGATGCCCAGGAATTCAGCGAGGGAAGCAATAGTATCACAACCGGGCGTCTCGACCTCTTCAGTGGGAAGCTCGTCACCAGCAGGCGGATCCGGCCAATCAAGCGTTGCCCAGGAACGTTTGGCAGCATAGCCACAACCTGGACAGCGCGCCATCTCCTCATCTCCTGCAGGATGGGAGAAAAAGACAAGGCGGTCCGAACTCCCGGCGTCTGCCCAAATGACGGGCACCCGACACGACTTGAAAAGCTCTGCCAGCGCCGAATCTAGCTGCTCGCTGGAGCCGACCATGTCAGCACCATCGTAAGCGTAAATCTCGATGGACGGAGACTCGGCTGAGCCCAATAGCCCGGCGCTCCCGTAGGGCTGTGGATCACGCTGGAAGCCGAAACGATAGAGCAAGGTCGGCAGTTGCCTGTACGAATCTACCTCGCGGCTCACAATGCGCGCCATCGTCCTGTCAGGCTCCGCGTCTGGTGGCGTGGGCAGGGAGAGTTCCTGGGCACCCAGAGCTGAGAGTTGAGTCCTGATCAGGGTATCCAGGCGATGAAGTGTGCAGCAGCCGAGGGGCAAGTAGGCGTACTGCCCAACATCAGTCCCCCTGACGTACGCAGCACGCGCCAGCAACTGATGACTGGCCAGCCGTGCCTCGGATGGTGGATGGCGTAGAGTTTTGCCAAATAGTGTAGAAAGACGCATGGCTCCCCTCCTCGAGTCTGTATGACTTAACCACGCCAGGCGGCGGACAGGCCCCCGCCTCTGGAGTCAGGTGATCTTGACAACTATGTCGTGAATCACGTTCGCTGCCTCATCACCGCGGTCAGCGCAGTTGCTCAGATGGCGATACAACTCGCGCAGCTTGAGCATTTCCATGACATGATGGACATCATCCGGCCCAGAAAAGAGATCGGCAACTGCCTCGCGATACACTTGTTCGACGCGATTTTCCAGCGCCTTGGCCCGAGACGCATGCTCGGCTGCCACTCCTGGGTTTTCCTTCAAGCGCAACATGGCCAGGTGAATCTCCTCGGCTGCGTCCTGGAGCAGGGAGACCAGACGCCGCAAGTAGTCATTGGGTTCTACATCGAGGACCTCCATCTCCCCCACCGTTGCGTAAGCGTAATCCATCACATCATCGATCGCTCGCGATAGGGCAAAAAGATCTTCGCGATCGATCGGGGTGACAAAGGTGCGGTTCAGCTCATCGATCAGAATGCG
>JASFLR010000053.1:0-9876 GCA_050117995.1 Anaerolineae bacterium | reverse complement strand
CCTGCACAAAATAGCCCCGCCGAACCTCGCCGCGCATCTCCATTAGTCGGAACTGGGCATAGAGCGCTCGCCAGTTCCAGCCACCCTCCCGGTCGCCCTCCAGCGTCTGCCGGGTGACGATGCCATAGCACTGGAGCAGTTGCCGTGCCTGTCGCGCAATGCGCTCCTCAAACGGCACGTCCTTTCCCCACGCGCCGATGCGATGCACCAGACTCCAGCGCCCGGGCCAGCGCGGTACATCGGCTTTGGTCACCCGCTGGGCAACCGCCTGCCTGGCGGCATGCAACCGTCCCCGGCTGGGACGGGTTCGGCGATAACTCGGCTCCTGTGCTCTGCGCCAGGCAGCCAGCTCGGCCTCTAGCGAGCTGAGCGGTCTGCGCTCTGCAACCCCGGCCTCGGCGCTCCATGCCAGCACACCGCGCAGCGTCTCCAGCGAATCGTTCGTCACCAGCCCTGCCATCACCAGTTCCACCAGCGCCTCACTTGTCTCACGCTGTGTCAGGCCAGTGCCCACCTCCAGGTCGGCAACAAAGCTGGCGCCTTCGGCCTTGAGAAACTCTAGCAGTTGAGTTGCGGCGGACGATAGGTTACCCTCGTCCCCGCCTGGTTCGTCGTCAGGTGGCGTAAGGAACAGGTGCCCCTCCCCGCGGAAGAAGAAGCGGACGCGCGCGCGCCGCGGGTCCTTACCGCCCGATCCGACCCAGACGACCTCGCCCCGCCGGCATAATACCTCAAGCTCTTCCGGATCGAACGCTGCCAGCCGCAACGGCAGCAGGTCCCGCTCCCACACAATGCCCGGCGCCGGCACGCCTCGCATCTGCTGCAGCAAGCGGACCAGCGCTCCCGGACCCTTCAGCCGCTCCTCCGAGTGCAGGTGCTGCCACCGCCCCAGGAAATCGGCATAGCCATACAGCGATACCGGCTCTACCTCTTTGCGCAGTAGCGACAGGGTCTGCCGGTGGATCCGTTCCAGGTTTCGCCGGTCACAGTATTCCAACCCCGCCGTCCCGCGAGGGGGGGCAGGCGTGATACGCCCAGACACAATCTCGCCGTTCTCAACCAGCCCCTCCAGGGTAGCGTCCAGGTATGCGCCATCCCAAGGATAGCGCGCCAGTAGCCAGCCGCGCCCGAGGGGGCCGTGCGTGCTTAGCACGCGGCGCAGGATGGCGCGCCGCGATTCATCGCGCTGCACCTCTTCTACTCCCGGCTCCGCCGCGTCTGTACGAAAGGCGCGCTGATAGTCCTCTGCCTGTTCGGCCAGCACATATCGAGTGCCCCCTGGGAAATCCTCAGGCACCAGGCGGCCCTCGGCAGCCAACTGCCCGACCCAGGCCGCGCCGTCGCCGTCGCTGCGGGCAGCCGCCTCATCGACAGACAGGTCGCCCAGGGCCAGATACACCGTTGCCAGCTCGTCGCGTGTGCGCGCCCTGGTGCCGTCGGCCAGGTGCTGCAACCGCTCATCAACACCGCGCACCGCCTCCGGACGGAGCAGCTCGGGAAGCGACACCCCCGACGAGTCGTCGAGGATCTGCGACAGCAGATCGCGGCCCACCATCAATGCCTGGATCTGCCGCTCGGCCTTGGGCTGGTCCTGCTCGTACATATACTGGCTGATGAAATCGTAGAGCAGGCTCGCCGCCACCGGGCTGGGCACCACCGTCTCCACCGGCACTACCTCGATCTCGCCCTGCTGGATGCCTTGCAGCACCACCTCCATGTGCGCTAGGTCCAGCACGTCGCGCAGGCAGTCGCGGTAGGTCTCGGCTACGATGGGAAAATCCTCGAATCCCTTTGCCACAGACAGCAGGTCCTTGGCCCGCAGCCGCTGCAGCCAGAAAGGCGTGCGCTTCTGCGTGCCCTTGGCGGCGGGCAGCATGAGCGCCCGGGCAGCGTTCATCCGGAACTGGGAGCCAAAGACCGCCGAGTTGGGCAGCTCTGCCAAGAGGCGCTCCCGAGCTTCCACCGGTCCCATCTCGCGGATCAGCTCCAGGGGCGGGTCCTTGTCCGTGTCCAGGAAGCGGAACAGGATACCGTCGTCGCTGACCATCACCTCGGGCTGCGTGCCCATCGCGCCGTGGAATGCCTGAGCGAGCGCCAGCGCCCAAGGACTGTTCACTCGCGCCCCCAGGCAGGAGTGGATCACCAACCGCAGGTCGCCCAACGGATCGGTGAATAACTCGGCGACGATGGTCTGGTCCGACGAGATGGAGCCCAGTACGTCGATCTGGCGCTTGACATAGTTCACTGCGTTCCGTGCCGAGTTCAGATCCAGCTTGTATTCCTCTTGGAGCCAATCGAGGACGTCGCTTTTCAGCTCGCGCCCATCGCGTTCCATCTCTTGCTGGATCCGCTCTGCCAGCTCTCTCCGGAAGCGACCGTAGATCTGTCCCAGGTGGTAGTCGCGGCGGGGCGCATCGCCACGCCAGAACGGCATGCGCGGCAGGTAGCCGGGTGCCGGCGAAACGATGAGCCGGTTCTCGGTGACCTCTTGCACCCGCCAGGTACTGGCTCCCAGGGTGAACACGTCTCCGGGGCGCGTTTCGAAGACGAATTCCTCGTCCAGCTCGCCCAGCCGCGTCTTGCGGTCGGGCAGATAGGCGGCAAAGGTGCCCCGGTCGGGGATGGTGCCGCCGTTGCGCAGCGCCAGCAGGCGGCTGCCCGGCAGCGCCGTGAGCCGGTCGTGGACCCTGTCCCAGGCGATGCGCGGGCGCAGCTCGCGGAAAGCGGTGCTGGGATAGCGGCCCGTCAGCATGTCGAGCACCGGGCGGTAGAGGCCGGGCGCCAGCTTGTGATAGGGGTACGCCCGACGGATCACATCGAAGAGGTGTGGTACGTCCCAATCCTGTACGCTGACCATAGCGACGATCTGCTGGGCGAGCACGTCGAGGCTGTTCTGCGGGGTATGGGTTGGCTCTACGTCGCCCTCTAGCATCGCCCGGGTTGTGGCGGCCATCTCCAGCAGGTCCTCACGGTGAGTGGGAAAGAAACGCCCCACACTTGTTTCGCCGACCAGGTGGCCTGAGCGTCCCACCCGCTGCAGCCCCCGCGCCACCCCCCGTGCCGACTGGAGCTGCACCACCAGATCTACCGTGCCAATATCGATGCCCAGTTCCAGCGACGAGGTGCCCACCAGCGCCGGCAGGCTTCCGTCCTTCAACTCCCGCTCCAGCTGCAGGCGCGCGTCACGGCTGATGCTGCCATGGTGGGCGCGGAACGGCCCGGTGACCACTCCCGTCCCCTGCATTCCGACAGCTTTGACCGCGCCACCCTCGATCATCGCCTCGGGGCCGTTCCGCCCCGACCGGCGGCTGGCGTACAGGTCGTTCAGCCGGTCGGCGGCGCGTTCTGCCTGGCGGCGGCTGTTGGCAAAGATGAGGGCAGTGTGGTGGGCTTCGATCAGGTCCATCACCCTTGGGATGATGGCGGGCCAGATACTACCGCCGGGCAGGTCGGCAAAGTCCTCCACGGCGGTGATCACCTTCAGATCCATGGCTTTGACCATGCCTGCGTCCACGATCGTCACCGGGCGCGGGGCAAGTTTCTTGCTTTCCTGTGGCTGTTCGTAGCCGCCCAGAAAGCGGGCGACCTCGTCCAGCGGACGTTGTGTAGCCGACAGCCCGATCCGCTGCAGCGGCTGTTGCCCGCTATTCTGATGCGCCAGCTCACCAGTTCGCTGGCGCGTCAGCTCCACCACCCTCTCCAGCGAGATAGCCAGGTGCACACCCCGCTTGTTACCCACCAGCGTGTGGATCTCGTCCACGATGATGGTGCGCACCGTGCGGAACATGTCGCGGCCCACCGGGCTGGTCAGGATCAGGTAGAGCGACTCTGGCGTAGTGATGAGGATGTGCGGCGGGTGCTTGACCATCCGCCGCCGGACCGATTGGGGCGTGTCGCCCGTACGCACCAAGACGTCCAGGCGCGGCAGTGGCGCTCCCCGTTCCTTGGCAACGCGGCGGATGCCCGCCAGTGGCGCGCGCAGGTTGCGCTCCACGTCGTTGTTCAGTGCCTTCAGCGGCGAAACGTAGAGCAGGCGCACCCCTTGTTCGTAGTTATCGCCTGCCTGGGCGACCTCCCGGTACAGCTCGTCGATGCCCCACAGAAACGCCGCCAGCGTCTTGCCCGATCCGGTCGGCGATAGGATCAGCGTGTGTTCGCCCCGCTGGATCGCGGGCCAGCCCTCCGCCTGGGGTGGTGTGGGCTCGCCAAACGTCTCGCTGAACCAGCCCCTCACCGCCGGCAAGAAGGCATCCAGTACATCAGACATTCGCCTTCGCTCCGCCTGCTACCCTCAATTCAGAAAATTCTAGCATGGAACCCCGGCCTCGTCAAAGCCCCTTTCTCCTGACCCTACCCTAGCACCTGTTCATGTCACTTACTGCCATGAATGTGCCGGGATATGTCATGTAATGACATGAATAGGCAGTTGGCTACTGTGCCAGCAGTAAGGTCCGTCTCGGAGGATAGGATGTACGGGTGCTTTGGAACGGCAGCCCTTCAGATGCATGCGGCAGAGCGCGTCTTGAGGATCCATACTGTCTTGCCGAGTCAAGACCAGCATGTTGCCGGGAGTGCCCAGCCTCTACGGATCGCGCCGGATGGCCATCAAGGTGATGTCGTCGAACTGAGGCTCATCGCCCATGAAATGCTGTAACCGGGTGAGCAGTTCTTTCTGCACTTCCTGCGCGGAGCGGCCCAAGCTACCCTGCACCACGTCCAGCATCAGTTCGCTGCCAAAGCGCTCCTGCTGAGGACTCTGCGCGTCCATTACCCCGTCGGTGTAGAGTAACAGGAGCGTCCCAGGCGAAAGCTGGATCGTCGAATGCCCCCAATCTGTATCTGCCATGATGCCCAGCGCGATTCCCCGCCCTGGCAGTGCCTGGATGGCTTCGCCAGCCTCCGGGCTCCACAGATAGGGTGGATAGTGCCCAGCGTTGCAGTAGGTCAGCGTTCCTCTAACTGGATCCAAGATGCCGTAGAACACGGTCACAAAGAGGTCTGCCTCCGTGTCGGCGAGGATCCGATCGTTGGCGGCGCGCAGGGTCGAGTCGGGCCGGGTGGGGTAGCTCGCCGCGTAGGTGCGGATCAGCGTGCGGCTCAGGGCCATATACAGGGCGGCGCCCATGCCCTTGTCGGTCACATCGGCGACCACCAGCCCCACGCGATCACCCGGCAAGGGGATAAAGTCGAAAAAGTCGCCAGAGGTTTCCCGCGCCGGTCTGAGCGTAGCGGCCATCTGCCAACCCGCAACTTCCGGCGGTGCCGCCGGCAGTAGGCTAGCCTGCATGCGTCCCGCCAGGGCCAGCTCGCGCCTGCGGGTGCAGACCGCCTCGATGGCCCTCGCGGCCTGGCTCAGGTAGCCTGACAGGTCCAGATCGCGCTCGCGCTGCTCGATGAACCGCCCGGCATAGAGGTCGTCGCACAGCGTCACCACGCCAATCGGCTTGCGCCCCGGCGTGAGCAGCGGGATCGTCCGCCAGACGTGCCGGCTGCCTTCCGTCCCGCGCAGGGCGCGCCGCTGCCGGAAGGCGCGGGTTTCCAGGCGGTCGGCTGTCATGGGAAGCTCGCGGCTGGACCAGAGCGTGTCGGCGGGCCTCGGCCCCATATGTCCTACCAGCCGCAGGAGATTCTCCTGGGCAGGCGCATGCCACACGCGTGCCTCAACCACGCCAAAGGCCGCTGACAGGCCGCGCGTCAGAAAGTGGGCCGCTTGGTGAACGTTCTCTGAGGCGTACATCGAGTTGATCGTCGCGGACAGGAGGTCCACCCGCGATTGCTTGTCCCCGGCACGGATGCCCGCCTCCAGGTAGTCGATGGCCGCATTCCAGCGGCCCGCCGTCGCCAGCAGGTAGCCAACGCGGCCTTCGGCAAAGTGCCGCCTCAGAAAATGCCGATAGATCTGATTCTGGATGCGGTAGCTACTTTCGCCCACCTGCTCGACCACTCCCGTCAGGTAGAGGGGGTCGACGTCTGGCGAGAGGGGCAGCGGCAGCTCAGCTTTGGGTACTGTCCCATGGGACAGCAGGAGCAGGATGCAGTGCAGCAGGTCTGGGTCCTCTTCGATGAGGCGGACGGCTTCCTGCAACGGCGCGTATTGGTAGACGTCCTTTTTCAGGAACCTGCGCGCGACCCGCTTGACGTTCCTTCCCCGGAGGCGGTCCATCGATTCCGCGCGGACTGCCTCCGCAGATCGCCGGCACAGCTGCCGGATCAGGTATGGATCGCCCTGCGTAGAACTGAGCAGTCGGCGCTCTGCCCGCGGGGTGAGGGCCACCCCCTCCGCGTCGAACAGCTCGGCAATCAGGGCCGCGCTCTGGGCCTTGGAGAGGTCGCCGACGAACACGCGGCGCGCGATCCCGCGAAACGGCGACGACTCACCCACCGTGAGCGCCGCCAGGCTTAGCGCCCCCGAGACTACCACCGTAACGCCGTACTCGTGCGTCTGCTGGTCCATAAAGGCCGCGCGGAGTGAGGTCAGCAGCGCCTGTACCAGATCGGTCGGTACTGCCTCCAGGTGCTCGATGATCAGTACCAGGTCCTGTCCCAGCGCGGCGACGGCATCGTCGAGGAAGCCGCGAAACACAGCGCTGCTGGCAAGACTCGACTCGGGGACCGGCAGTTCGAGCCCCGCCAGTTCTTCCGTCCGTCCGGCGATGAACCCGATCAAGTCGGCAAAGAACCCCTGCAGCGTGAAAGCCCTCAGCTTGTGCAGGTCGACGTAAATGCAGGGCCATCCCAGCCGTTGGTTCAGGACCTGCTCCACGTAGCGCAGGAGCACCGTCTTGCCCGACAGCCGCGGCCCGAGGACGGCGCAGTAGGTGCCTTCGTGCACGGATAGCAGTATCTGGTCTACTGCTCCGCGATTATAGCGCGCAATGGCGGGCGCGTGCAGCGCTGCATCGGGCCCGCTCATAGCCCTTCCTCCTTGATCTTGCGGAAGAGATATTCCAGATCGTAGGTTTGTCGCAGGATTTTGGTAAAGACCGGCGAGGTAAAGGAGTATTCCTTTCCTTTGCGGTGGAGGACGCCCGCTAGCATGAGCACGTTGCATGCTTCATCGATATCATCCTGAGGCAGCACGATGCCGCGCTTTCGCAACACGGCGTCCATATAGGGGTGAGAGAAGGCGTGGGCTTTTTGCTCTGCTGATGCCAGGAGGACGGCGTACACGAGCGCCTTTTCGCGATTCTGCGTGTTCTGCATAAAAGAAGTGAGCAGGTGGCTCCTGAACCCCTCGTCCGAGTGGATGTCGATCAGGCTGTCGGGACCGATCTCGCGCTTGCCTGTCTCGTCCAGTCTACGCAGCAAGATCAGACAGTAGTACTGGATCAGATTAGGTTGACCTGCGGTTTCTTGGTAGATGCGGCCCACCACCTCGTCCTGGTTTCTAATGCGCACGCGCAGATTCTCCATCGGCGTGAGGATCAGGTCGTGCGCTTGTTTGCGGGTGAACTCGGAGAGGCGGATCTCCTGGGCAAAGTTATAAAACGGCGAGTCGAGCAGGTATTGCTCGCGCATGGCTTCGCGAAAGCCTGCCATGATGTACTGGCAGGCCCCCTTGTTGGCCGAGGCACGCAGCATGCGAAATAGCTCCCAACTGCCGCGCTGCATGAGTACCAGATTGTCGATCTCGTCGAGGAGAAAGATGATCTTGCTCTTGTGGGCGCGGCTCATACGCTCCAGAAAATCGGGGAAGAAGAAGACATATTTCTGAAGGTGGAGGCGCGGAAGCTCCCTGGGGTTCAGTTTGCGCACCACCTCGCGGATAAAGTCGTCGGTGGTCAGCAGGTCGCTGCATTCCAGGTAGACGACGTGGGCCGGATCCTGGTTCTCCCTCAGGATGCGCTCGACCTCGCGCAGCAGCGAGGTCTTGCCGATGCGGCGGATGCCCAGCACGGCGTGGTTAGTGTCCGGGTTTCCCATGATGCGCGAGGTCTCGTACTCGCGGCCGAAGAAGCGGCTGCCGGTGACCGGCGCTCTCGTCTCGTAAGGAGCCAGCGTCGAGATGGGGATTCGGGCGGAGATCAGATCCAGCAACTCGCCGCTGGGCCGCCGCGACTGGAGGATCGTTTCCTGCTCTTCGGCGCCGATGACGACCAGGTTGTAAAGCGGGCTGGCGGTGTGGCGTACCAGGGGGCGGCTGTCGGCATCCAGTAGCACGAGGACGATCTGGCGCGTCAGGTTCCGCTCGCGCATGACGTCTGTCAGGCTCTGGAAGAGGTGCTGGGGCGGGCCTTCCGTCAGGTCCGAGCTCTTGACCCATACCACAGGCGTGCGATCGGAAAGCCGGAGCTTCCACGAGGAGAGGTCGATCGAAAAGAGGTCGTAGCCCAGCGCGGGCTTGCCCTGGCGGACGGTATAGCCCAGGTCCTCACTCAGAAGGCGGAGCAGCCGCGGCCATTGCTTCTGCATAAGCGTGCTTCTCCCTTTCTAGTCCCACGGTCATCTCGCCGCGCTGCGTCGGTCTTGCTGGCGGGATGTGCTAGCTGACCCCATTATATCACAGGGCCCAAGCGATTGTCTAGTAGCCAGGCAGAAGGCAGATGGCACCCCCCTGATCCCCATTCCCATGTCAAGATTTTTCTGAGAAACAAAGGTGGGATCATGGTGACTGGGCTTTGGCACGCTTCGTTATGAGCCATGTTTTTCAACTTCTATTATAGCACAAATGTTCGTATTTCTACACAAATTGGTGGCACTTTCTGCGCGGGCAGGGTTGGGGGCGCGTGGGGACGAGAATGCTGAAGATCAGCCACGAATTACATGAATTGGACGAATGGGCGTTGATGTGCTTGAATTCTGCACGTTGGCAGGTTTACATATTCTAAGGTAAGGGTTGACTGGCAGGCGCCAGAGATGCTGGACTGAATAAGGCCCTCGCGGAACTGCCATAGACCCCTAGGGCCTCCGGGCGGCAGGCCCGGTCGGGAGACCTTTGCCCAGCGCAAAACGCGTAGTAGCCAAAGTCCTGTAGTGGATACTGGGCGCGGCGCCTGCAAGTACCACCCGCTGCCCGCACCTCGTGCGATTTGACAAATCCTCCCCCTATAGCTATAATGGGCCGCACTCGGGATACAAACATGATAAAGGCAATGGTTCTGCCTGAAAATAGGAGTTAACAGAAGATAACGAGAGAATTATTCAAGATTCTATTCAAACGTTTGAAGCAGAGCGTGCGCTCCCCCCAGGCAGCAGTAGCATGTGTAGCTGATTGGTGCCGTGCATAGATACGCAGTCGTGTTTTTGTTTAGTAGGGCGGCGGTCTGGCCCAGGTGCGGAAGGAAATCCTGGTAGGCGCCTCATCCTACCCAGTGCCCACCCAACACTCGTGTTGGGACTGGTCACATGCATCAGAGTCCCGAAGCGCTGATTGCGCACTTGGGAAGCCGGGATGCCATGCGCTCTGCAGGTCCGAGCAGGCTGAAAAGCAAAATGCAACACTGTGTGTTCACACAGTCTATCTTACAGAGTGGAGGAATTACAATGAGAACACGGATCTTGGCTACAGCACTTGTCTTGATCGTACTATTCATAGCAGGCGGGGCGGGTATCCTGCCTGCTCGGGCCATGCCGGGAGCCGAAACCCCTGCCGTGGATGATTCCCTTGAAGTGGGCGATATCATCTATGTGGATGCTGATGCTTTGGGCGACAATGTCGGCACTTCGTGGGCCGATGCCTATATCGACCTGCAGGCAGCCCTGGGAGCCGCCGATAGTAGCGACCAAATCTGGGTGGCGGAAGGCATCTATAGACCGACAAGCGACACGACTCGCACCATCGCATTTGAGCTCGAGACCGGGGTCTCGCTGTATGGCGGCTTTGCCGGCACCGAAACCCTGCTTAGCCAGCGCGACTGGCAGTCCCACCGCAGTGTT
>JASFLR010000052.1:0-9928 GCA_050117995.1 Anaerolineae bacterium | reverse complement strand
CGCTCTAGGACGATTTTCCGTCCGTGACGACCCGCCAGGGACCATCGATGCCATCCTCCGTGACGCCATAGTACACGTGGAGCTCGCCGTCGGGCATGCGCTGTACCAGGTCAAAGCGGAGCTTGCCCGCCCGCTTGGACGACTTCCACACGCCCAAGTTTCCGTGCCACTCGACCTGACCTTCTTTGACCGGATTGCTCTCATGCTCGGTGATGGCGTACCGCCACAGCTTGCGCGCAGAGGAGCGAGTCACGTTGCGGACCACATTGCCGTTGCGCAGATCCTTCATCGAGTGATACAGGGTTCCCTTGCGCTCCACAGTCTCTACGATCTGCACACCGGTCCCCGGTGGCTCCACACCAGCCTTCGGTTCATCCTGTCTTTCGCTATCGGCGTCATCAGCATCGCCTGAATCGACTGTCACATTTCGCGTGACGAGAGACACGATCTCGTCGCGGACGGCGATGTTGGTCTCCGATTCCTGTCGCAGGTAGATGGTTGTGCCATCGATAGCATAGGGCACGTCCTCACCCAGGGGCACGCTGAGCTGCAGCACCTGCCGCCCGTGCGTTTCCACAGTGGTGATCTCCACATCGAGCGGCGGGGTGATTTTACGCTGGATCTCGGCCTTGAGAGTAGCAGTAGCCTCCTCCGGCTTGGAGACGCCAGCCGCCAGGACCTTTGGATCGGCCTTGACGCCCACAAAGACCGTCCCACCGTTGGTGTTGGCCATGGCGACGATGTCACGCATGATCGCGTGGAGGCGTCCTCCCTGCTTGGCCATGCTCTCGTGGAACGACTGGACGATGCTGGGTCCCTCCTCGCGGGCTGCCTGGACGTGGTCGTAGGGTGCCTCGCTGGGCCTATAGGGGCGTGTACGGGAAAAGTCCTCGCCCATGAACACAGCCTTGATAGCCTCAAAGCTGGGCTCGGGCAAAAGAATCTCTGTCACGCGATCGCCCCATCCCAACCGGTTGGAATAGCGTGGATCAGCCGTGATGCTGTGGGCATCGGAGCCCTGTATGCAGTGCATACGACGGGGATACTCGGGCTTGCGACCGCTAAAGAACCAGGCAGTCGTACGGCGCCCCTTTTTCTCGAGGTCTGTAACCTCCAAAGCGTGAAGGTGACGGTCCTGGGTGTAGGCGATTCGCGTCTGGCCTCCAAAATCCAGGCCTCGCAGCGCCACACCATGGCTCGAGTTGGCATGGGCGGCAATAACGAGCCCCCCAGCCTCGTCTATCAGGCGGTAGGCGGTCAGCACGTCAATGCTCGCGCCCACCTCGGTAGCACCATCATCGAGCTTTGACGGAGGCACATTCAGTTCCAGGAGCAGGTGCTCCAGGGAACGCACGCTGGTTTCGGGTGAGAAAATTGCCAGGACATGTAACCCCAGGGTGGCGGTAAACTCGAATCCGGGCAATACCAATACTTTGTTTCCAATACGCCGGTACTCATTCAGTCGGCGCTGCTCTTCGGGCTTGATCCGCCCCAAACTCTCCAATAGGCCAAGTTGTTCAACTTCGGCCTGCAATGCAGCACAACCGGCGACGGTGTTGTGGTCAGTGATGGCAACAATATCCAATCCCTGCATCTCTGCCCTATGCAATAAATCTAAATAGCTTGCACCGGGCTCCTGCCAATCAGCGGAGGCAGGTGTGTGCAGATGCAGGTCCATCTTGTACCACTGCATCCTTTGCTTCTTTTTCTTTGCCACTTGAACTCCTCAATATTTTCAGTTTTTTGGTAACGATACGCTAGTTCCCGATACGCTCACCTCCATGATCTCCTGGATGGTTCGAAATAGGGATTCTGTATCAAAAGGCTTCTCGACAAAACCACTGGCACCCGCAGCGCGGCACCGGGCTGAGGCATTCTCTGCCGAAATCATCAGCACCGGCACGCTGCCTACACTGGCGTTGGGATGCGATCGGATCTGGCGCAGCAGCGCAAGACCGTCGTGGCTTCCCAGGCGCACGTCCATGATCACCATGTCCGGGCGCTGTGTCTCCACACCTGCGACCGGATCGCGCCAGTTCTCGAGCACATGTCCGCGGTGGCCCTCCAACTGGAGTAAATCGATCAGCAGTTGGGCGCCCGTGGGATCGTCGTCAATCACCAGAATCTGGTACATCTGGCTCTTGCTCCTCAGGCTGCTCCGAGCGGTCGCGCAGGGCGGCATCAAAGACCTGATCCACGCGCTCGACCAGCACAAAGCTCATCGCGTCGCGGATCTCCTCCGGGATATCCTCCAGGTCGGGCTCGTTGCGCTCTGGCAAGATGACAGTACCGATGCCCACACGGGAGGCCGCCAGCACCTTTTGCTTGATCCCCCCTACGGGAAGCACCTGGCCGCGCAGGGTGATCTCACCGGTCATAGCAACATCGGAGCGGACATTCCGGTCGGTCAATAACGATACTAGTGCAGTGGCCATGGTCACTCCGGCCGACGGGCCGTCTTTGGGTACCGCACCAGCCGGCACATGGATGTGCAAGTCGCTGCTGGAAAAGACATCCTCGTCGATATCGAGGTCAGCGGCCTTGGAGCGGACGTAGCTCACGGCAGCCTGGGCAGACTCTTTCATCACATCGCCCAGTTTGCCGGTAAGGAGCAATTGCTTGCTGCCTTTCATCTTGGTCGCTTCGATAAAGGTGATATCGCCACCGGTGGGCGTCCACACCAGGCCGGTCGCCACGCCTGGGACTTCTGTTCGCTGCGCTGCCTCAAAGAAAAAGCGCGGTTTGCCCAGGTACTCGACCAGATCTTCTGTCTCTATGTGAAAGGTCAAGCCTTCGTCGGCAGCGACCTTGGTCGCAACCTTGCGGCAGACGGTGCCTATCTGCCTTTCCAGATTGCGGACGCCAGCTTCGCGAGTATAGTCCCGAACGATGACGCGGATGGCACTGTCGTCGAAGGAGATTTCCTTCGATCTTAAAGAGTTCTCACGGATCTGACGCGCGAGGAGGTATTCTTGCGCGATGCGCACCTTTTCCTCCTCCGTGTAACCGTCGAGCTCCAAGATCTCCATCCGGTCGCGCAGCGGACCGGGGATGGGTGACAACATATTTGCCGTTGTGACGAACATGACCTGGCTCAGGTCAAAGGGCACGTCCAGGTAGTGATCGCGAAAGTCGCGATTCTGTTCAGGATCGAGCACTTCGAGCAGGGCCGACGAGGGATCGCCCCGCCAGTCAGCGCCTACCTTGTCAATCTCATCGAGCATGAACACCGGATTCCTGGTGCCTGCCCGCTTGATGCTCTGAATGATCCGTCCCGGCATGGCGCCGATGTAGGTGCGCCGGTGCCCGCGGATCTCTGCCTCGTCACGCATACCGCCGAGGCTCATGCGGATAAAGTTCCTGCCCAAGGCGCGGGCAATGGAGCGGCCCAGGCTGGTCTTGCCGGTGCCTGGAGGTCCCACGAAACAGAGGATCACGCCCTCCCGCTCTTCGCGGATGGTATCCACCGGATCCAGCTGCTCGCGCTCCTCGCGCCGTTCCTCTTTGAGCTTGCGCACAGCCAGGTATTCGAGGATCCGCTCCTTGATATCTTCAAGATCATAGTGGTCCTCGTCCAACACCTCGCGGGCGTGGGCGATCTCCAACTGGTCCTCGGTAGTCGCCTGCCAGGGCATATCTGTCAGCCAGTCCAGGTAGGTCTTGATGACCGAATACTCGGCAGCTTGAGGCGGCATCTTTTCCATGCGGCTCAGCTCGCGCTGGGCCTCCCTCTCCGCCTCCTCGGGCATCCCGGCCTCGACTATCTTCTTTCGGTACTCCTCGATCTCCAAGGTCTGCTCGTCTTCCTCACCGAGCTCCTTTTTGATCGCCTTGAGTTGCTCCCGCAAAAAGTACTCGCGCTGCATCTTTTCCATCTCAGACTGAGCTTCCGTCTGGATCTTGCGGCCCAACTCCAACACCTCCAACTCCTTGGTGAGGATGCTGGTGAGCCGGAGCAGCTTTTCGCGGACAGAGTTGATCTCGAGGATGGCCTGGGAATCGGGCAGCTCCATGCGGATGTTGGTCGCAATGAAATAGACCAGCTGCCGGGGATCGTCAAGGTTGATGGCAGCCATCAAAAGTTCGTCAGGCAGCTGAGACACGAGCGAGACCAACCGGCGGAGCAAGTCGGTAGCATTGCGCATGAGGGCCTCGACCTCGAGACCCTCGTCCACTTCATCAGGCAGGACGCTGACCCGCGCACGAAGGTAGGGCTCGGAGCCAAGCCATTCGTCGATTCGGATGCGCTCGACACCCTGCACCAAGAGCCGGATCGTACCATCAGGCGCTTTGATCATGCGGTGAATGGACGCCGCGACGCCGATATCGTACACGTCTCCCGGTCCGGGCTCTTCCAGATCCGGATCCCGGGAGGCCACCAGGCCGATAACCTGTTTGCTCAAGGTAGCATCGTCCACCAGCTGGATCGAACGGGGCTGCCCCACATTCAGGGCCTGGAAGGTGAGAGGATAGACCACCACACCGCGAAGCGGCAATACAGCCACTTCCTCCGGGATGGCCGTCTCGTCAAGATCTACTAGTTCTTCTGAGTCTTCGGGGACTGCTTCGTATTCGTTTTCAGACATCTGGTGCTTTCCTTCGCTAGGAATGCTCTACATTGGTGACCGGAACTGTGCGCGGCTTGACTTTGGGTAGGTGCACCACAAGGAATCCACCCTCATAGGTGGCCTCGATCTTCTCCTCATCAATAGCACGGGCAAGATGCACAGCGGTCTCAAAGTGTCCGTACAGTATCTCCATTTGCTGGTAGCCCAGTTTGGAGGCTGGATCACGGCGAACACCGCTGATGATCAGACGCTTGCCATCCAGCGAGATGCCAAAATCCTCGTCCACCATACCGGCGATCTCTACCTTGACGACCACGCAGTCATCTGTCTCGTAGACATCCGTCGGCGGATGCCATGCCTTGTGTTGACGTGCCGCCAACCAGCGCTGGCTGGCAACGGGTTCACCCAGCAATGAATACAACTCCGCACGGGCTTGCTCTGCACTGCCCGAAGTTTCTTTTCTATTCTTGGTCATGATACTCCCTCTGCCGCTGCCAATCTGTAGGCACGCCCACCAAGATCCACTTCGGTGGCGGGGCATGCTCTAGCATTCTACCACAGATAGCCCGACTTATCCAAGATCCAAGCTTCGCGGTTCCACGGCAGGACGCTGCAAGAGCGAGGAAGGCAGATGCACGGCCAGTCTTCAGGACACGCCAGTCTTCCTGACTTTGCCGGCTGAAACCTGAGCTTGTGCAAAATCCATAAAGCGGGAGAGCAATGGATCGGCAGCGCGCCCAGGCAACAGCGCCAAGTATAGGGTACGAGAAAGGTCGACGCCCGAGAGGCGAACACAAGCCAGACGCCCGTCAGCTTCCAGCGGAGCCGAAGCCCGCGCCGATACAAACCCCAATCCCAGCCCCTGAGTCACAGCTTGAAGAATCGCCTGAGTACTGCCCAACGTAAACGACGCAGCCCCGGGGGGCAAACTTTGCCCTGCGGCTTCCAATGCACTCTCTACACTGTGCCTCGTGCCTGAACCTCTCTCGCGCAAGATCAGCGGCTGTCCACGCAGCTCCTCTACCGAGACGGCTTCTCGCCCGGCAAAGGGATGGTCTGGGGGCACAGCCAGCACAATCTCATCGCCGACGAACTGCTCCAGTCGCAACCCTGGCCTGGCAGGCACAGAGCCGATGATACCAATATCAGCGGCGTCCTCAAGGAGTTTCTCCACGACTTCGCCAGTATCAGAGATGGTTACGCGGACCTCTATCTCGGGATGAGCCTGGCGGAACTGGGCCAACAGGCCTGGCAGAATGTGCTCGCCAGGAATAGTGCTGGCTGCCAAGACAACCATGCCCGGACCGGCGGTCTTGAGCGCGGCAAGTTGCCGCTCCAGCGTCTCCAGACTGGCCAATGTCTCCCGGGCAAAGTCCAGAACTCGCGCACCAGCAGGGGTGAGTTCCAACTGGCGCCTGGAGCCGCGCACCAACAACGGCAAGCCGAATTCGGACTCCATCCGCTGCACTTGCTTGGTAACTGCTGGCTGGCTAATGTGCCTGGCGCGGGCAGCAGCGGTGAGGCTGCCATTCTCGACTATGCTTACAAAGGTCCGCAGATAGTCCAGGTTCATAGGACACCCTCCAAAGACGGCGCGACAGATCTTTCCATCTGTATATGCCAGAGATAACCTCCCGGCATCGCTTGCTATTCTACCGCTTTGTGGGTTCGTTGGCAAACCGAGGCGGGAGCCAGGTACGGCAGGACACGCAAATACACCCTGAGGAATGCCCCCAGAAGCTCGACTTCAGGGGATGAAAGTGCGGTACACAAAGGAAAAGGGCCGCTCCGTGCAGCCTGGCAGCCCTTCCTGGTTGTCGGTCAAGCGCTAGTGCTTATTCCCAGCCGTACTGCACGGGACCTCGCGGCTCAAGAGGTTGGACTTCGACCGCCTGCAGGCCCTTGCGGCCCTGCTCCACGGCGAACTCGACTCGCTGCCCTTCCTGCAGCGTCTTGAAGCCAGGTACCTGGATGGCCGTATAGTGGACAAATACGTCTTCGGCGCCATCACGCTGGATGAAGCCAAAGCCCTTTGCCTCGTTGAACCACTTTACGACGCCCTGTTCTCGCTCACTCATGTTTCTTTTTCCTTTCGCTTTCTGTGCTAATAAACGCTGGTCAAGACCGAGGGCCTCTCCACAAAGAAAAAGCGCCCGGACCCGCAAGTCCGCGCACCTCCACTCTGGGTATTGACTCGGAACTTAACCTGATCCCTACGATAAGAGTATAGCAGATAAATTGCGGGCTGTCAAGTCCCGGGTTGGTGCGGTTCGGGGCTTTGGGGCAGGGTGCATTTCAGAATCTTGGGCGAGTTGAGTCAGGCCGCCTTGGCAAGGTGTAGAACACGTGTATCCCAGCGGTTGCTATGTATCTCGCCGAGCGCAGCCAGCATTCGTGATGCGCCTTCCGAACCCCAGCGCTGGCCTCCCCGCTTCATACGCCAGGCCACGACGTTTTTGGCTGCGCTTTCCACGGTGCCACTGCCAATCGGCCGACCCTCAGCCCGGAAGAGATCATACTGCAGGCGTTCCCAGTGTTGGTCAATGTAGCCTTTCACTTGGCGGATGTGCTTGCCCCTTTCCTTGTAGCGCAGGGGCAACTGATACAGACCGATCTCCACCTGCATCCGTTGCCCATTCCACAGCTCCGTCTTCCTCTGCTCAAGCCATGCTTGTGCCTCTGGGGTTCCCTCCCCCCAACCTGCTTTGCCCGCCTTGGCCAAGTTCTCCACAGCATGTGGCCAATCTAGAATCTCTATGGCCCTCTCAGGCAGATACCCCTGGACCAGATCCCATATCCACTCAGCCCCATCGTTCACCGTCGATATCTTGTCCGCTTGCCTCACTCGCCTACAGGCCAGCTCACCTTTCAGGGCCGGGATGAAGCTTTCCTTGTCTCCAAGGATCGCTCGGTAGCTGTGTCGCTTCAGTTTGATCCCTTTCTGACTCCCAGCCCCTTGTCCATCCTCTACAACTGCGTCTTCCTCGCGCCGCCCTGCTGCTTGAGTTTCTTCAGTCTCTTCCACCACTTCGCTCACGGACACGATCTTCACTTCCCGATGCCCTTCGTCGCGGAGCAATATCCTTACCCCGCCACTCTGTCTGGAATGACATCCGGATCTGTCTTTGCGAGACCTCGCCCGTCCTTGGCGAGGTCGACGCAACCTCCACCTGCGACCGAGGAGACCGCTTCACTGGCACTCTCGGTGACACACCTGGTATCATTGGTAGCGCAGCGCTGCAATCACTACAACTCCTGCCGTCTGTTTCTCATGTGAATTGACTCGTAGGCTAACCAGCTTCATAATTGTTGCAGCCCAGGAGCGGTTCGCTGCGCCGTAAGCATCCGAGAAGACAACATGAAGAAGGAAACTGGAATGAATGATGAGCTCCGTCCCGAGTACGATCTGGCTGAACTGCTCGAGGGCGGCAAAACGGGCAAGTACGCCAAGCAATACCGGGAGGGCACGAATCTGGCATTGCTGGCCCCCGACGTAGCAGAGGTATTTACCGACGAGCAGTCGGTGAATGAGGCGCTGCGACTGGTCATGCAGCTTGCCCCAATCCCGCGCAGATACAGGCACTCTGTCGCG
Organism: Anaerolineae bacterium; assembly: GCA_050117995.1. Lineage (GTDB taxonomy): Bacteria > Chloroflexota > Anaerolineae > JAAYZQ01 > JAAYZQ01 > JBFFCR01. The sequence goes on along the minus strand of JASFLR010000052.1, from coordinate 1,768 downwards.
GAGAAGTGAACTCGGCGACTGCGATGTCCTGTGGTAGATTGGAAGAATGAACCTCTTTCCCCTGTATTGTCGACTTGCTCCAGCCCGTCACCCAGATCGGTCTTTCTCTGGCGCTGCGAACGCAAGAGCGCACCTAGCCCGTGCGCTCCATGGCAACCCGCTTCCCGCCAAAGCAGAGGTACTTGGTCACCACCGGGTCCTCGCCGCTTTCGGCAAGGGCAGCACCTGCCCATCTGACGGTCAGTAGTGTGCCCAGATTCTGCGCAGCTTGCATCCTAGAGCTGTCTCCAGGGCCCCTAGCTGCTCGCCGTCAATGTCTCTGCCTGGACTCTCTACTTTAAGGACAAAACGGGCAAATCCAGCACGCCATTCGTACCGCAAATCATTGAGAGAGCAGACATCACCGCACCATGGCAGTTCCACTGAGAGATCCGCAAAGCCTTCTTGATGTGCGGCATCCATAGATTGTGACCACCACTCTGGATCAAGTTCACAGCCGCAAACAGGACACCGAACCCGTTCCCAGTTCTGACCTTGATCGATGAATCGCACTTTTTCTGTTGTCTCACAGCTTGTTTCACGTGCTTCCGGGAACAGGCTAGCCAGCAATTCGCATGCTCGCTGCAGTGCAGCATTCCCTGGCACATAGTCCACCGACTCCGGAATCAGCTTCAGAATGTTGACAGACATTGTAGACTCCTGATTCTGCACACTGAGGTACGTGGTCACCACAGGCTTCCCTCTACTTTGGTTCGGTCAGCGAACCCACCCTCTCCTGCCTCTGGCGGGCCCCCGGCCTGCGCCGACGCCCCCGTCGGCCGGTCCAGCGCGTCGTGTGTATAGCCCGTCTCAATGGGTCCGGCCGGTACGCCGTCGATGGGCTGCCCGACTCGTGGCAGGCCTCCAGATTCGTTGGCGCGGGCGGCAGGACGACCGCCGATGTCACATCACGTCTGGGGGACCCTCTCCCAAGCCCAATTGGCTGCACGACGAATGCGAAAGTCAGGATGATCGAGCAGTTTCTCAACCTCAGATAGCCACTCTTGTCTACCATCTTCTCGGATGAAATGAATAGCCGCTACGCGAGTGGGAATGTCATCCGATTCCAGATCGCGTCGAATCACCTGCGCTTCATCAACTAGCTGAGGGTCGAAAGCACGCAGCGTGCGCAATGCCTGGTAGCGAGGAAACGCATCCAGGTCATCTAGCAATCTTCTTAGTGCTGTGATGGTCTCCAGCTTTCTAACCTTCCCCCGCAAAGCCCTAGCGACCGCCCCTCGCACATCTGCGCTCTTGTCATTCAGGGCAGCGCGGAGGGCAGTCTCGATCTGTGGGGAGCGATAATCGGCGAGCAACTCAGCTGCTCCCCAACGTACGAGCAACCTGGAATCCGACAGAAGTGCGGTCCGTAGATACGGCTGAGGCTCAGGGTAAAGCTTCTTTAGTGACTCTGCAGCCGAAACTTGCACCAGCTGATCTCTGTCTCCAAGGGCGTCAATCAGGGCGCGGATGGCTTGCTCACCCTTGTATGTACTCAACCGTTCAGCCGCCTTTGCTCGTTCGACCTCATCTTCTGCCTGGTGTAGCTTATCAAGTATCTCGTCCAAAGAAATGCTCCTCCTCAATGCCTGGAAATGCTACAGGACTACGTCTGTACCAGCAAAATACGCATCCCATATTGTGTTGAGCCAGTCCGCACCCCATTCATACTGCATGTAGACCTGTTTGTGCGCGTCCCAGATATCCTGTAAAGTAGCTGCTTCAGTAT
>JASFLR010000051.1:0-10040 GCA_050117995.1 Anaerolineae bacterium | reverse complement strand
AGCCATCTACTGTCCCGGCAGCTACTGGACTCACTGTCATCCCAGGATCGGGAGGGTACTCTGCTGTTGATCACAGCCGACCACGGGCAGATCCGCATCCCGCCGGAACAGGCCCTTATGGCAGAAGAGGACGCAGAACTGAGCCAGCACCTCATGGTGCCCATAGTTGGCGAGTCGCGGGCTGCATTTGTCTATCCCAGGCTGGGCCGAGCAGGTGCCATACGCGACTACCTCACTTCCTCGTTCCCGGACTGGTTTGTTGTGCGCGAGTCTGCGGAACTTCTGGAGTTGGGACTAATGGGCAAACCGGTAGCTGACGAGACCTATGCCCGCGCTGGCGAGCTGCTCGTGCTGCCTCGGGGGACTCGAGCGTTGCAGGCGAGACGCCCTCCTATGCCAAGTGTGGGCCGGCACGGAGGACTCTCGCAGGAAGAGATGCTGGTGCCTCTCATCGGCGCCCGGCTCGAGGCGCTGGACTAGCGTTCTCTGCCTCAGTCTATTGGAGATTGTCTCAGTCAGGAGAGCGACCAAAGGTAGTCTGATAGAGGTGCATGGCTGCCAGGATGGCAGACTCGACAACCCCTTCGGGGGCAAACAGCGACTTGGCAATCCAGAGGTCTGGGTAGGTCCGGCTGGATTCAAAGGCACGCCACAGGTAGGCAGCGCCCCTATGTAGAACCTGGACATCCACGGGCTGGCATCTTGAGTGAAACCGGAGCAGCGTGAGCAGCACGTAGGCGGTCTCCTCAGCAGTGCCCTGGCCAAAATAGCCCCATGATCCATCTGTCCGCTGCATATGGATCATCCAGTCGATCGAGCCGAGACACTCGGAGACCAGCGGTTCATCGCTCTCGAGCAAACTCATCATCACGTGGGCAGTTGCGTAGAACGGTGAGGCATGCCACTTGTCAGTCCAATACGATTGGTACTTGCGCGAGGCGAGCAACATGGTCACCACCCGATCCCACACCTCCTGGCGGTCCGGATAGTCGGGCATCAGCGCCAACGCCTCCAGGCTATGGGCATTAGTGCTCACACTCGCGTTTCGCTCAAAGCTAAAGGTACGGAACGTGCGGGTCTCCGGGTCCTCGAAACACTTTAGCGTACCTCGGTCAATTGGTCGCCCGGCAAGCGCCAGCATGCGCGCCGTCACCGCCGTCGTGTCGCCATCATCGATGCCAAAATCGGGATCCATGCTGACACCACGCTCACCGATGGCAGACTCGAGCTCATCCAGAATCGCTGGGCTCACTAGCTCACTGTCGTCGAGGGACAGCCCCCCAAAAGTCAGGTGCTCGAGCACCCAGGCGATCTCGAAAATGCGCAATGGATAAAAGTGCGGCACACCGCCCGGTTGCGCTCTCATCTGCTCCAGGTACCGCAGCGCACTCCCGTTCTCCGTACCCTGCTGGAGCAGTAAATACGCCGTGGTGGCAGGCGAGTTAGCCACCGATCCGTTCCCAGCAACCAAGCGGCTCAAACGTTCAGGATCACCCTTTGCACCCAAGAACTCGAGCGAAAACGCAACCGATGTGCCTGGCGCGTACAGTGCCTCTGTCGGCAACAGCCGCAGCTTGGCGCCGCGGATCCGCCCATACCCGCAAGAGTGTGCCGGCACGTCCAGCCCCAGTGTGCGCGCCTGCGCGAGCAGCGTGGGAAAGATCAGCTCAAAGCCGACGAGCTCCACAGGATCATGGTGCAAGAAATGAAAGTTCCGCCAAATATACCCCTCTCCCCGCCGGATAGCCGCGTCCGCTCGCACGCCAGCAGCTCTCTCTCTCAGCGCAACAATAGCCATCAGCGTGCACAGGATCCGATCGTGAAAGTATGGGATGGCGCTGCCCCAGCTGCCGTCAAGCCACTGGTGCTCGAGCAGCCAATCGACAAGATCCGGCCACCGTGCCTCGTCAGTATGATCCGACGGCAGGCGTGCCAGCCACGCGGTATCGTATGGGCTGGCGTTCATGCGACCGTCCAAGCCCTTTACCAGCGCCCGCGCCCGAGCTCTGATCTCCACGATGCCCTATCCCCCCTCGTCCTCACAGCTCCGCCCCGCCCGCGACAGGGAAGGAGGCAGCGTCACCTGCGGCAGCGGATACCAGATATTCCCTACTCTAGTGCCAACTCCCAGCGTGTTGTCCAGGTTCGACCCGTAGAATTCCTTCATCGCCTGCCACGCCTCGGTACCAAGCGAATCGTAATCTGTATCGCTCCCACGCCTGCAGTACAGGTGGTCGTACAATATGGCACGCAACTGGCCCCTGGACAGGTACGGAGAGGGACTAACGGTGAAGTAGAGGTCCTCGCTACCTGTAGCCACGAGTGGCATATCGAAAGCACAGGGCTTGTCGAAGCCGATGAAGAGATCCACCGGCGCCACCCATTCGCCATAATACATCTCCACCAGCGCTCGCTTATCGGGGAGGCGCCCGTTCTCGGCGTGGTACTGGACCGCAAGCTCACCGATCGTCTCTGCGGCATCGTGTGCGCAGACACCAATAAAGAGCCGGTGCTGATCGTGAGACGCAGTCCGGGCTGTTGCCTGGTCAAAGAGCTCCGGGACATTGTCGTATGGCGTCGCCGCGAAGAAACGGCGATAATCTCCATAGAACCGCACCCGCACGCGATAGTCATCGTAGAATGCCAGAAACCTTGGGTCAGCTGCCAGCAGTGCCAACCCTTCGATGGCCATCCTGGCATACGCCTCACCTCGCTCCAGTCCCGTACAGCTCGATGTGTCGCTCAGCCGCAACATCGCAGTAGACAGTTGCCCAGTCTGCCCCGTCTGGCACACTGTGCTCCAGCAGAAACCAACGACGTGTGCCGTTGATGGGAAAGACGCACACCTTGGGCCCCAAGGCACGCACCCGCTCCGCGATTTCGACAGTAGTCAGGCTTTGAAAGACCTCTATGTCCATGGTCTACCGCCCGCGCTTTGGGAAGAAACGACCTGTGTGCTCCACGTACTCGGTATACTGGGGCAGCTTGTCCGACAACAGCGCTTCCTCCTTGCGCGCCGCCCTCGAAAAGTCGATGGCTACGTAGATGACCATCGCCAATGTGGTAAGCGCCGGATTCACGCACACCATTCCCACCGAGATGAGAAAAAACGAAGAGAAAACGGGGTGGCGCACGCAGCTATAGGGGCCCGTGTCTACCAGGTACTGCCCCTCCTGGAATCGCACATCCTCCACATAAAACTGCTTGAGATGCGATCGGGCCCACCAGTGCAGCCCCAGCCCAGAGACGATCAGCAGTAGGCCAGCACCCTGAAGCACGAGCCCCCCCCAGGCTGCAGTACTCAGTCCCAGGCGTGGCAGGAGCACCGGCTGCACGACCAACAAGGCCCAGAATGCCACCATCAACGACGTATAGCGCCAGCTCCGGGCGCTCGAAGCCTGCTCGTGGCTTTGATCGTAGCGGCGTATCAGCCAAAAGTCAACCGCATAGTACGCCAGCCCAGTCAGAAGAATGGCTACAGATTGGGGAAGCCCTGTCAACATGTGCTCGTCAGTCCTCCAGAGATCGCAGGGTCGAACTGCACAATGTGTCTTGTTGGAACAGAGTAGGCCATGAGATGAGGCCACACACCCCTCAGCCTGGAACCCAATTATATACCGCATTCCCAATTGTGGGAAATGCAGAGCTCAATCGAGTTAGAATTGGTTGGCATCCAAGCACGGCAGATCGACACTCTCGGTCCGAAGTCTGCACTTTGAACATCATGACAGGGCTTCCTGCAACGCGAGATCGTGGTCAGGTATCGTCTCTTCTACGTTACGCACCAAAGGAATGGCATAGCCAATGAGCGCGACACCAATGGCAAGCAGTCCAGCGCACACACACAAGAGGGCCATGCCCGCGCCGGACCCAAGTCCAACCAGCCAGCCAAACACGCCCGATAGCACTCCGCCGGGCATCATGGCTGGCTCAAGCACATGATCAGCCAACGGCCCAACGAGCATCATAGCTCCAGGCACGGTGATCTGGGAAGCCAAGAACCGTGCCCCCAATACGCGACCCTGTAGCTCAGGCGCGACCTTAACCTGCCAGATAGCTTGGTTGGATCCTCTGGCGATCGGCTCGAAAAAAGCATACAAGAAACCGGCAAGCATCCAGACAAATAGACCGCGACCAATGCCCATGAGCAATATGCCAGCGGCCGAAAGCGCCCAACCTGCCAACACACCGTGGATACGGCGCTTGGATCCTCCCCACACGCTGAGCAAGACGCCCCCGACAACACCTCCGATGGCACCCACCGACTGCACGCTGCCCAACGACAGTTCACTTCCACCGGTTCGGGCAAGGATCATCGGCGCGAACAGGGTAAAGCCGGCAGACTCGAACATGTTGCCAGCAGCAGAAAGAAGGAGCAGGGCAAGCAGGCTCGGCCTCGCCCAGATGTATCGGAACCCGTAGCTGGACTCTCTCCAGATGCTCCCCTTGGCCTGGGATCCGGTCTCATTCTGGGATGGCTGTGGGATGGATACGAGCACAAGGCACACAATCGCAAACAGGAAGGTCACAAGATCGATCGCCATGATCCCCGCCGCCCCAATCTTTCCCAGGAGAAGCCCGGCAAGAAGCGGGGCCAGAACACTCGAGGCCGACCAGGCCAGATCGAGCATGCCGCTAGCCCGAGCATAGTGCGCTTTGGGAACCATCATGGTCACCGCTGCGGCGTATGCAGGATACTGGAAAGTCTGGAAAATCCCTGCGAGAAAGCCAATCAGGTACAGATGCCAAATCTGCAGCCCACCAGTCAGGTACAGGACCAACACTACCAGCGTAGCCAAGCCTGCCGTCGAGTCGCTGAGTACCAGCAACAGCTTCCTATTCCAGCGATCCACCAGGGCCCCAGCCAGAGGGCTGAAGAAGATAGGCACGCCGAAGGTAAAAGCCCCCAGCAGCGCAAGAGGAGTAGCCTGTCCCGTGAGATCATAGGCCCAGACCATCAAAGCAAACCAGGTCATTGCGCTGCCAAGCAGCGAGACGACCTGGCCAAACCAGACTACCGCAAAGCGACGAAGGCTGGCAGGCGGAGTGGGCATTATTGGTGCTGTTTAGCGATTCGACATCACTACAGTCTGATTCCGGCTCAGCCACTCATGCATGGCCATCTCGCTGATGCGCCATCCTCGGCCCACCTTGTAAGCAGGCAGATTGCCCTCCTTGATCCAACGGCGAACAGTGTAGACCGAAACACGGAGCATCTGGGACACCTCCTTTGGCGTCAGAAACGCCAGTGGTTCCCCGATCCGTCTCTTCTTCCTGTCCAAGATAGACCTCCCTTCCGGCCTTCCCGTTCCTCTGCGAGCAGTGAGCATAGTATAGCACAATGCCACAACACCCTCCATAGGAACTTTGTACTAGCGGAAAGAACCAGGAGAGACGGATTCCGGAACCCATGCAGCCCTGAACCCCGGGAATGGCACTCCTTCAGTCAAATGGGACTGTATTCCGAGTCCCTAGCGCTAGGAACCAGGCTGCTTCATGGTTTCAAACTGAGACTGCAGCTCCACTCGACGCACTTCGGCCGCCTGGCGCCCCTCCGCGCGGACAGCCTCGAGCCAGTCCGCGATTCTCTGGCGGACCTCATCGCCACTCTGCGGTGTGAACAGCAGCACCAGCCCACCTGCTACAGCCACGCCGAACAGCATGCCAAACAACATCCTGAATACTCTACCCATGTCAGACCCCCCTTATCCGTCATTCTATCATCAGTCCACTAACAATCGCAGGCCAGGCATCCCCCATTCGACGCCGATCTGCACAGCCAGCATGACGCCAGATAGTCCTAGGACCACTCCGCGCGCCCACCGATTGTCCGACAATCCCGCCATGGCGGCAGGCCAAAGCAAATGCCACGGCTGGCTGCGGGCTGCCCCAAAGATGAAAACGAGCAGCAAAGCCAGGAAGCTGCTATTGACCAAGTGCTGAAACGAGCCATTCCCGCGCCAGAGACGCACAGCGATCAGAAGATAGGCGAGGCAATAGAGACACAGGCCAGTACCCAGGACCAACATTGGCAGGCGCCCACTATCCACGTGCCAGTTGAGGGGATGCAACAGTCGCTCCACGATCCCGGCCATCGCCTCCGGCGGGCACAGCGGTGCCACAACCAGAAGCGAAACGGACATCGCAGCCATACCTCCAGATATCACTGGACGCAAACGTCCGCTGCCCTGCCGCCGTTCCATCATTTGCCAGAGATAGAGTCCAAAGAGCGGAACCAGCACCAGACTCACGTACTTGACCCATACCGACAGGGCTAGCACCGCAAGCGAAAGAGCCCAGCGCTCTCTTAACAAGAGCCAAAGCGCCAACAACACCAGGGCCACCAAGACTATATCGTTATGTCCATCTCCCACCGCCATCAGCAACACGAGAGGATTCCAGGCAAAGAAGTACAGCCCTTCCAGCGCCGCACCGGGCCGCAACTCGAGCAGCAACCTCTCGACCAGCCAGGCAGCAGCCAAAAAGGCGACAGCACTGAGCCCCTTCAAGTATAGCAGTCCTATTGGCAAGTCGTGGGGCCCAGAGGTCCCCACCGCTGAAAGCAGGATCCAGGCCGGTCCGTACACTGTGGGCCGCGTGTCGTACAGCGTCGAATAGGTCTGCACCAAAGAGTCGGCAACGTCCGCAGGCGCCCGCAGCAGAGGATTGGCTCCCAGGTCTGTGAGCATGTGTGCCTGCCGTAGGTAGGCAAATAGGTCGGAGGTGATGGGCAGGATCCACAGCAGTGCCGAAGCAAAGACACAGGCAAAGGCCCGGATGATCCATCGGTCCGCGCTGTTCCCTGTCCGCGTGAAGCGCATCCCCCACACGTACAGGGCCATCAGCATCCCCGCCACACCCAGGCATAGTGCAAAGGTGCCCAGCTCCTTGCCCAGAAGCTCAGCCCAGCTCTGTGGCACTCCTCCGTACCGCCACCAGGGCAGCCGGGCTGCGAGCATCACATACATGCCCGCACTGAGAAGCCCAGCCACAGCCAAAGACCTGCTGGGTCGTACCTGGTGTCTTCCTCTCAATCGTCCAGAAACACGGTCGTGCATTGCTTCGCCGTCAAACCTACCGGGATCTCAACGAGCTTAACAAACCTATGATACCACAGACTGTCACTCGTGACAATCCTGACAAACCGGCCCCATGCAGGATGTTGCCAGTCTACCCGATCGGTTGACTCCACACAAGCAGTATACCTAATAGGGTGCTATCCACGCGGGGGATTGTGCCATTCAGTGAATACTGGTTTCCGCCCACCACCAGGGAACGCACTCAGATGCCAATTGGCAGCCCTCCGCAGTTGTGGTACAATGACGGCGACCCAAGATTCGAGGAGAGCCATGCCCATCCGAGTTCTACCGCCCGAAGTGGCGGGCAAGATTGCTGCCGGTGAGGTTGTCGAGCGCCCAGCATCGGTCGTGAAGGAACTGCTCGAGAACAGCATTGACGCCGGAGCCACCGATATTCGCGTCGAGATCCGCGAGGGAGGGCGTCGTCTGATCCGTGTTGCTGACAACGGCAGTGGCATTCCGGAGGATGAAGTTGCCCTTGCCTTTGCGCGCCATGCCACCAGCAAACTGACTGAGGTACAGGATCTGGAGCGTATTGCGACGCTTGGGTTTCGGGGAGAGGCATTGGCCAGCATCGCCGCGGTGAGCCAGGTGACTGTGCTGACGCGACCCAGCTCTCAGGCAGTGGGCCAGCTTCTGAAAGCAAATGCCGGGCAGATCACTCACCAGGAAGGGCACGGTAGCCCAGCAGGAACCGTTGTTACCGTCGAGCACTTGTTTCGTTCGGTGCCGGCACGGCTCAAATTCCTGCGGCAGCCGCAGACCGAGACAGGTCATATACACACTGTCATCACCCGGTATGCATTAGCCTACCCAGAACTGAGGCTCACCCTCACCGCTGACAAGCGCCAGATCTTCCAGTCCACCGGTAGCGGCAAGCTATACGATGTCCTGATCGCCGTTTACGGACTCGATGTCGCCGAGCAGATGCTGGAAGTCTCCAATGCACAGGAACATGAGGCGACACAGGAGCGCGGAGAGGTGACCGCCCCTGGCCCCATCTATCGCGTTTATGGTTACACAAGCGCTCCGGCACTACACCGCGCCAACCGTACCTATATCACCTTCTTTGTTAACCACCGCTGGATCCAGGATCGATCGCTTTCCCACGCTGTGGCCCAGGCCTACCACACGCTGCTGCCAGTTGGCCGCCATCCCTTGGCTGTGCTATCGCTCGAGATGGATCCCACTGAAGTAGATGTGAACGTCCATCCCACAAAGCGGGAGGTCAAATTCCGCAGCGGGCGCGCAGTCTTTGGCGCAGTTCAGAGCGCTGTCCGCCATACGCTAGTTGAGCGGGCGCCGGTGCCCAGCATGGTACAAAGCCCGCGAACATGGCCCGCACCTGATTGGGAGCGTCGCCAGTCCCTGATCTCAGCCGGCCGCGAATCCGACCGCGCCCAATTGGCGATGGAGCTCTATCGTCCTATCAATTCGCTGCAGCCAGGTAGCGAGCCACAGCCCGTGGGCCCGGTTCGCCTGCCTCTCTTGCGTGTGGTGGGCCAGGTCGGCCAGACCTATGTGGTTGCCGAAGGTCCACAGGGCATGTATCTCATAGACCAACACGCTGCCCACGAGCGCGTTCTCTACGAGCAGATAATGGCAGAACAAGAAGCACAGGCCGTCGCCTCACAGACGCTGCTGGAGCCTCTGCCCCTGGATCTCGATCCCGCATTGGCCGGACTGCTAAGTGAGCACCTGCCGGCACTCAATGAGGCAGGCTTTAGCATAGAGCCTTTCGGTGGAACCAGCTATCTTGTGCGCGCAGTGCCAACCATCCTGGTCGTGTCGGACGTCCGTGCCGCGTTGGTAGACATACTCGAGATCCTGCGACAGGGAGATGATCCGTTGGCCAGCCAAGCTGAAGAGCGCCTGATCGCAGCCGTGTGCAAGCGGGCAGCCATCAAGGCTGGACAGACACTCACTACAGAGGAAATGCAACAACTCGTACGCCAACTCGAGCAGTGCGAATCGCCCCGCACCTGCCCTCATGGCCGGCCCACGGTCTTGCATTTCTCGGTGGATCAGTTGGAGAAAGAGTTTGGCCGGCACTAGGAACCCGCCTATCACTAGCAGCAAGCGCAACGCAGCACTAGGAGGACTATGACAAACGCCCTGATCCTTGGTTCGACGGGATGCATTGGAAACAATGTGACACGCGCTTGCCTAGCTGAGGGATGGTCTGTGCGCGCTTTCCGGCGTGCCACAAGCGAGACCTGGATGCTGAATGGGCTCGACGTGCAGCATGTCGTCGGCGACCTGGAAGATCCTGCCTCACTGGAAGCAGCCATGCGTGGCTGTGACATCGTCTTTCACGCTGCGGCCTACTACCCGCGCCACTCCCTGGATATGAACGGCTCGCTCCGAGACGCGGTCCTCGGCATGCGCAATGTGCTTCATGCGGCCAAAGCCTCTGGCGTGGGACAGCTTGTCTTTACCAGTACACTTACGACCATCGGGTCATCGTCAGAACCGGGCCGGCTTGCCGACGAGCGCGACTTTTACCTTCCAGGGAGTACCAACAGCGCCTACTTTGAGAGCAAATGGGCCATGGAGGCCGAGGCATGGAGAGCCATCGCCAAGGGGCTGCCACTGACCATCGTCAATCCCACTGCGGTATTCGGCCCGTGGGACATCCGTCCCGCCACGGGCGAGATCCTGCTGAATGTGGCCAGGGGCCGTATGCCCGTTTGGTTCGACCTGGATGTGAATATTGTTGATGCACGGGACGTGGGCATTGGGCACGTGCTGGCGGCCAAGCGAGGGAAAGTTGGCCATCGATATATCCTTGGAGGGGAGAATCTCCGCGTTCGACAAGCGATAACCATCGCAGCGCAGGAGGCAGGGGCAAAGCCACCTAGATGGAATGTATCCCTTGGCCTGGTCTCAGCCGTAGTTCGAACGGGTGAGGCCCTGGGACACCTACCCCTGATAGAGCCATTACCACTCGAACACTTTAAG
>JASFLR010000050.1:0-10248 GCA_050117995.1 Anaerolineae bacterium | reverse complement strand
GAGTGTCTTGGCATTCTGCGTGCCGAGGATGATGCAGCCGAAGGAGACGCGCTGCCCAAGGTAGCCGGCCCACAGGCGCTGTCCGTTGGCTTGGATGGGCAGGGCGTGGATGCCATTCTGGAGGCTGCCAGCCCAGTAGATACCCAGCCAGTAGGGCATCTGCAGGCTCCAGGTGTAGGCATAGGCATTTGGGATCTTGTTCAGTACTCTGTAGTGACCCACTGCCGTCTCCTGGCCCGGTCTGCCTGTGGAGACCACCCAGTTCCACAGCAGCTGCCCGTTCTGGTAGACGTACATCCGCTGCTCAGAAAGGTCGATGACGATCCGTTTTCCGCCGCCGCTGCTCGGCGTGCTGCTGTTGCTGCTGCCAGCACCAGGGATGACAAGTCGCTGCCCGGAGTAGATGACGGTGGAACCCAGGTTATTCACCTGCATGATGGCGGCTACGGTGGTGCCATACCGTGTGGCAATGCCAAAGAGGGTATCGCCGCGGCGAACGGTATAGTTCTGGCCCGAGCCTGTCTGACTTGACCCGCTGCTGGCTGCGCCGCTGCTAGCTGCGCCGCTGCCGCCGGGAATGACAAGCCGCTGCCCAGTGTAGATGAGGTGGGAACTCAGGCCATTGGCGCGCATGAGTGCGGCTGTGGTGGTGCCATACCGGGCCGCGATGCCCGACAGGGTATCGCCACGACGGACGGTGTAGTTCTGCCCCGAGCCTGTCTGACTTGAGCCGCTGCTGGCTGCGCCGCTGCCGCCGGGAATGGCGAGCCGTTGCCCGGTGTAAATGAGATAGGAACCCAGGCCGTTGGCCCGCATTAGGGCCGCTACGGTGATGCCGTACCTGGACGCAATGCCAGATAGGGTGTCGCCGCGGCGAACAGTGTAGGTCCAGCTGGAGCTGGATTGGCTCGCTGACCCACTGCTGGCAGGGATGATGAGTCGTTGTCCAGCATAGATCGTGTTCGGGTTAGCCAGCCCGTTGGCCTGAACGATGGCCTGAACAGTGGTGCCATAGTTTGCGGCAATGGAGGACAGTGTTTCACCACGACGGACAAAATGGACCTGGTTCTGGGCGTGCGCGGGTTGGGGGATCACGCCAAGAGCCAGGACGGCGACGACTGCGATCACGGCCAATTTTCGAGCAAGTCCAACCATGATCATGTCTCCTTCCTGCTACACATGCTTATGCAGACATAATACCGTAGATTCTCGGCTTTGTCAAGTGGTTCTTTGATAAACTATCGGTCTGAGTGTATTTGTGGGTACTGCTGGCAAGCGCGCTTACGCACTATCGCTCACTCGCCGCTATTGCTACTTGCCTGTGACTGTGCTATAATGTATGCAAGCTCACCAGTTCCGCTTCTTGCTTCATCTGAGCTATCGACAAGATCCCAGGCTACATACACAGTTCCATGATGCCGTGCAAGGTAGCCCGTCGGGTGGCCTGTGCTCCGAGCCAGGCGTAGAGCTCTCTGGTTCGGTCCGAGAGAGGAGGTGGTGTTCACCGATCATGATCTCTGTGACCATGGCGGGTATGCGCTGCCACTGGGATGACTGGTCCGGTAACAGGTCCGCGCACAACTCGCCCCACGAAGAAAGGAGATACTGTGATGAAGTACTTGGTAATGGCCACTCCTCTTCCCATACCAATTCCGCCAGAGCTATTTGTGGAAGCCCGGGACTGGATCGGCGAGCGGATTGGAGACAAGCGGTTTGACTGCGTCTATGTGTTCCTTGGTGGCGGCGGCGTAGCCATCCGCAATGCTGAATCGCACGAGGAGGTGTACGAAGAGCTCCTGGCTTATCCTCTTTATGGGTTCTTTGATTGGGCGATCGAGCCACTGGTTGGCTGGGAGCATGGCTTTGCCGTCATAACCCGGGACTAGGAGAATCCGCAAGGCAGATGCTTTCTGTCATGATACTCGAAGGACACGGGGCAGTTCTTCCGGAGGAGGACTGCCCCTGAGTGTTGAGTGCCGCACAACCCTCGCATATTGCGCGGAACCACGCTTGCCAGTATCATATAGCAGGAGGAAGGCACCATGGGGATTGCCCGCGAACCGCAACCGGTCAAGTTGATCGCCAGCTTGCTCACAGGCGAGCCCGACCTATTGGCAGGGGCGAGGGAGACGCTGTCTCTTGCCTTTGGCCCCATCGACTTTGAGAGCGAACTGCTGCCTTTTGACCACACGGACTACTATGCCCCCGAGTTTGGGCCGGGCCTGCAGCGGCAGATCGTGACCTTTGCCTGGCTGGTGGACCCGGGAGAGCTGCCCGCCATCAAACGGAAGACGAACGAAATCGAGCAGGCCATGGTCGCGGATGGGAACCGGTTGGTGAACATCGATCCGGGCTATGTCTCGCTGGGTAAAATGGTTTTGGCCACGACCAAGAACCACGCCCACAGGCTCTACCTGGGCGAGGGCATCTATGGTGAGGGAACGCTGACCTACCAGGGCGGGCGGTTCCGTGCCTGGCCCTGGACCTATCCGGACTATGGCAGCGAGCGCTACTGCACGCTCTTTGACCAAGTCCGCGAGCGGTACAAGGCACAACTGCGAGCAATGAACAGGTGACCGTGCAAGCTGCTCACCGGGGTGGGTACCTGCTCGGAACCTTTGGGATAGCAGCGACGTTCTATACACAGGCGACCGGTATCTTTGAAGCATAAAAGGAGGAATTGCCATGAGGAGCATACGTTGGATCATCTGGAGCGTGCTGGCAATTGTGGCCTTGGTCGGCGTGAGCCTGCTGAGCGGTGGGCAAAGCGCTGCACCAGTGGTAGCCCAAGACGAGGGGCTGGAATTGGCGGTCTATAACCAGAACCTGGCCCTGGTTAAGGACGTCCGCAGCCTGGATCTATCGGAAGGGCTGAACGAGGTACGATTCGTAGATGTGGCGGCGCTGATCGACCCAACTAGTGTGAGCTTTCGGTCGTTGAGCGACCCGGAGGGCACGAGTGTCCTCGAGCAGAACTACGAGTACGACATTGTCGGCTCGGTCAAGCTGATGAGCAAGTACGTTGACCAGGAGATCCGCGTGGTCACCGAGGATGGGCAGGAATACGAGGGCACGCTGCTGAGCGGGGCGGGGGATATTATTCTGGAAGCTGCCGACGGTACGATTACGGTGCTAAAGCTGGAGCAGATCAAAGAGTTTACCTTCCCAGCCCTGCCGGAAGGTCTGATCACGCGCCCGACCCTGGTCTGGCAGCTGTCATCGGCCGAGGACGGCACGCAAGACGTGGAGGTTACCTATCTCACGGAGGGCGTCAACTGGCGGGCCAACTACATCGTGGTGCTGGCTGACGATGAGCAGAGTATCGATCTGGATGGGTGGGTGACGCTGGACAATCGCAGTGGCACCAGCTATGAGGGCGCCAAGCTCAAGCTGATCGCTGGAGACATCCACCGCGCCCCCACCGTTGGCTATGCGAGAGCGGAGGAGATGGAGCTGGAGAGAGCATCCATGGCAGCGCAGTCTGTGGAGGAGCGTGGCTTCTTTGAATACCACCTCTATGATGTGCAGCGACCTGTTACCGTGAAAGACCAGCAGACCAAGCAGATCCAGTTCGCAACTGCCAGCGATGTGCCTGCGGAAAAGTTCTTTGTGTACGATGGGGGGCAATATCGCTTCTCTGGCTTCTACCAGCCGCTGGACGACCCCGGCTACGGAACCGTCTCCAATGAGAAGGTCATGGTCATGCTCGAGTTCCGCAATGGCGAAGATCAGGGTCTGGGCATTCCGTTGCCCAAGGGAACGCTGCGCGTGTACAAAAAAGACATCGATGGCTCGAGCCTTTTGATTGGCGAGGATGCGATCGACCACACCCCGAAGGATGAGCAGGTGCGCCTGTATGTGGGCGACGCTTTCGACATCGTCGGCGAGCGGGTGCAGACGGACTTTCGCACTGACTATGACGATGATTGGATGGAAGAGAGTTTTGAGATTACGGTGCGCAACCACAAGGATGAGGATATTGAGGTACGGGTTGTGGAGCACATGTTCCGCTGGAGCGAGTGGGAGATCGTGGAGTCGAGCTACGAATACGAGAAGATGGACGCACAGACCATCGAGTTCGCCGTGCCGGTTGAGGCCAACGGCGAGGCGGTGGTGACCTATACGGTGCTGTACGAGTGGTAGACCTACGATCATAGGTTGTGCTCTTGTGGGTGCCAGTCACCTTGATTGGCGCCCACAAGCCCGTAGCTGCGGCTTGTTTCTCAGTCTTTTGGCAGCCTGTGTTTGACAATTCGGCAAGCTGCTGGTAAAATGGCGTGGCAAATGGGCACAGGGCGGATTCGTCTAGAGGCCTAGGATACTGCCCTCTCAAGGCAGAGACACGGGTTCGAACCCCGTATCCGCTACCTGAACCACCCAGAGGCAAGCACCATCTAACCGGTGGTGCTTCTTTATTCCCGCATCCTGCACACCGGCCTGTGGTTCCGGAGCGATACCAGGAGGCTATTCACAGTGTCATTTGAGGGGGACGCACTACCAAAGGTCCTGGAGCTCTACCTGGAGATCAGCCAGTATCCGATCCTGGCGCCTACCATCCGCGAGCGGATGCGCAGCGAGCTCTATTCCAGGGGGATAATCTCGCCCAGCGATCTGGAGAGGGAGGTCAAGCACAAGGCCCTCCTCTCCCAAAAACACGAGGGCCTTACTGACCCCTTCTCTCAGGAATCGGCCGATGTATGGCAGCGCCGGCTGGCCCATTTTCGCGACACGCTGACCGACTTTTATTTTGCCCACAACCTGCCTCACTCGCTCTTTGTGCAGGTGCTCCGCGACGTGCTTGCCAAGCGCGTGGCACCTTCCGACTTTTTCTTGAGCTTTAACCCCGAGCTGGCGCCGTGGGATATGCTCTTTGCCCAGGGCGAGGCATACGAGGCGCTCCCTGCGGAGCGGCGGGCCAAGGTGGAGCACCACCTGCGCGAGATCATTGTGGTCCTGACCAAGGGCCTGATCAGCGATCAGCTGTCCTTTGTGGGCATTGCCAGGGATCTGTTCACGGTGGCCGATCTGCAGGCCATTCGCCGCAGGCGCATCGGTCGTGGCAAGATCGGTGGCAAGGCGGCGGGTATGATGCTGGCCTGGAAAATCCTCAACCTCCCTGAAGCGAACGAGGCAATGGACCTCAAGAGCCGCGTTGTCCTGCCCGAATCCTACTTTATCGGCGCGGACGTGTCCTACGATTTCGTCTCGATGAACGACCTGCACCACTTTGTCGACCAGAAGTACAAGACGCGGGACGAGATCGAAGCCCAGTACCCTGAGATCCGCAGGGCCTATACCGGTGGGCACTTTCCTGATGAGATCGTGGAAGGACTGCAGGGGATACTTGCCCGCGTTGGCAACCGTCCGCTGATCGTTCGCTCGTCGAGCCTTTTGGAGGATAACTTTGGTACCTCCTTCGCCGGCAAGTACGATAGCTATTTCTGCCCCAACCAGGGCACGCCGGAGGAGAACCTGGAGGCTTTGCTGGGCGCGATCAGCCGGGTGTATGCTAGCGTCTTCAGCCCGGATGCCCTCCTCTATCGGCAGCAGATGGGTCTCCTAGACTACGATGAGCGGATGGCTATCTTACTGCAGGAGGTGCAGGGCGAACGCCACGGCGACTATTTCTTCCCTACCCTGGCGGGTGTGGCCTTTAGCCACAATCCATTCCGATGGACCAACAAGATCCGTCCTGACGATGGATTCCTGCGGATGGTGTGGGGGCTGGGTACCCGTGCTGTAGACCGCGTGTCCAACGACTACCCGCGCATGGTGGCCCTCAGCCACCCCGACCTCCGTCCCGAGGTGGGGGCAGCCATGATCCGGCGCTATTCGCAGCGCTCGATTGACCTGCTCAATCTGCGCGAGAACCGGTTCGAGACGCGGGCCGTGGCCGGTCTGCTCGACATGGACTTCCCATCGGCGAGGTTGCTGGTCTCCGTGGACCGGGGAGACTATTTGCAGGCTCCGCCGGCCTATGACCCCAATCTATCGCCCCGTGACCTCGTCCTGTCTTTCGATGCGCTGCTGGCCAAGACCGGATTCGTGCCGCTAATGAAGGCGATCCTGCATGCCGTTTCCAGGCGCTTTCGCCGCCACGTTGACCTCGAATTCACGGCTGATATTGTGCCGGGCTATCCGCAGCCCGAGTTCGTGATCCACTTGCTCCAGTGCCGGCCGCAGGCCCGTCGCGAGGAGTCGGAGGCCTTTCTGGTGCCCACCACGGTGGATGAGGCCGACACTCTGTTCACTGCCGACCGCCTGGTGCCCAGCGGACGGGTGCAGCGCATCCGCCACATCGTTTTTGTGGACCCCGAAGCCTACGATCGCATCGCTGACGAGACGACCCGCCTGCAGATAGCGCGGGTGGTGGGACAGCTCAACAAGCTGCTGGAGGAAAAGCGCTTTATTCTGATGGGGCCGGGGCGTTGGGGGAGCGCCAACCTGGAGCTGGGCGTCAAGGTGACCTACGCCGACATCTACCGGACGGCTATGCTGATCGAGATCGGTTTGGCGGACGGCGACTCGGCGCCCGAGGTCTCCTACGGCACTCACTTTTTCCAGGACCTGGTCGAAGCGAATATCCACCCGCTGGCTCTCTACCCGGGCCAGAGTGGGGTGGTCTTTAACTGGCGCTTCTTCCGCGAGTCGCCGAACGTCTTGGCGGATCTGCTGCCGGACGCTGCCGAATACGCTGATATTGTGCGCGTCATCGATGTGCCGGCTGTAGCACAGGGCAGGTTGCTGGACGTGGTCATGGACGACGAAGAATCAAAGGCGTTGGGTTACCTGCGTCGCTATTCCCAGTAGCGAGCCTGAACGGAAGCGAGCCGTACTCTGACACCGGGCTGGTTCACAACATCTCGATCACATAGTCCAGCAGCTCTACATCGAATCGCTGTTCCTCTATCCAGCGCACGACACGCTCCAGCTGTCCGTGGGCATAGCTGGCGCTGGAGGACACGCAGGCCACGCCCAGCACCGCCCGCTGCCACAGATCCTGGTCATCGACCTCGGCTACCGAGACGTTGAACTCACGCGTGAGCCGGGTGACGATGGACTTGATTACCCTGCGCTTGCCCTTGAGAGAGCCGTTGCCCGGCAGACGCAGATCGATGGTGCATACGCCAACGTGCATGGTGCAGTGTCCTTACAGGCGCGCCCGGTCCGGGACCTATGGCGACCAGGCTGGATCGAGGTCCTGTGCGGGGTTAACCGTCATGCGGACGACCCCGCCGGCGGTATAGGCAAAGTAGATCTCGTAATTGCAGTTGGCGCCGCAGTTGTCAGGGTCGGCCTCATCGCGGTCGGTGGCAAAGGCGACGCGGGCGTTGTCGGGCGTCCAAGCTGGATGGTCATCCTCGCCCGGATGGTTGGTCAAGTTCCCCAGCGCGCCAGTGGCGACAAGCATGGCATAGACCTCCCAGTTGCCGTCGCGGTCGGTGGCAAAGGCGATGTGCCCGCTGTCCGATGACCAGGAGGGGTGGACGTCCCAATCGGGATGGTTGGTCAGGTTGGTTGTATTGGTGCCATCGGCGTTCATGACAAAGATCTCGTAATCGCCGGTGCGGTTGGAGTCAAAGGCAATGCGCGTGCCATCGGGCGACCAAGCCGGGGAAAAGTCCTCGGCTGGGTTGTTGGTCATATTGGCCAGCCCGCCGCCGCTCACGTTCATGGTATAGATCTCCCAATTTCCGTCGCGGCCCGAGGCGAAGGCGATGCGGGTGCCGTTGGGCGACCAGCTTGGGTACATGTCGTTTGCGGGATTGTCGGTCAGGCGCATTACGCCTGTCCCATCGGCGTTCATGATATAGATGTCGTACTGATCCCCGTCCTTCGACTCGAAAGCGATGCGCGTGCCGTCGGGCGACCAGGCTGGACGGCCGTCCTCTCGGTCATTATAGGTCAGGCGGGTGAGGTCGCTTCCATCCTCATCCATGACATAGATCTCAAAGTTGCCATCGCGATTGGAAGCAAAAGCGAGCCTGATCTCTGACACTGCGGTGGCGGTGGGTGTCGGCGTATCCGTTTGGGTGGGCGTCGGCGTGCTGGTTCGTTGTGTCCTGGGCCGGGGCGTGTTCGTCGCGATCGACGTGGCGGTAGGGGGCTCCGCCGACGTGGCTGTGGGCAGGATAATGGGCGTGTCTGTGGGCTCTGGCGCCGGCGTGTCGGTTGCTGTTGGTGTTGCGGTCGGCACGGGTGACAGCGTTGGCGAAGGAGTCCAGGTGGGCAGAGCTTTGGCGCTGAGAGTCGCGCGGCTGCTAACTGCCGTCCCGGTCGCTGCCAGGTCAGGCGCTGGTTCAGAACGACCACAGGCGCCCAGAAGCAGCATCAGCAGCAGGAGGGTCACCGCGATGCTCCTCTTGTTCATGCTCATGGGATCTCCTTAGCCTTTCGCGAACGGAAGACCAGTCTCAGCGGGGTACCCAGGTACCCGTATTTTCTCCGGATCTGGTTCTCCAGGAACCGCTGGTAGGAAAAGTGCACGAGACGCTTGTCGTTGACGAAAAAGACAAAGGTAGGCGGATCGACGCTGGCCTGGGTGGCATATAAGAACTTGAGCCGTTTGCCTGCCTTGTGCGGCGGAGCATGTCGGATAGTGGCGTCCTCGACCAGGCGATTTAGCTCACCGGTCGGGATGCGGACCAGCCGCTCCTGATAGACCTGGAAGGCGAGGGGCAAGAGCTTGTGCACTCGCTGGCCCGTCAGCGCCGAGATGAACAGCACGGGCACATAGTCCAGGAAGCGTAGATCGGCACGGATCTGCTTGGTGTAGGCATCCATGGTGTAGGTGTCTTTTTCGATCAGGTCCCACTTGTTCACGACGACGATGATGCTCCGAGCTTCTTCCAGGATGTAGCCAGCGACGTGGGCATCCTGGGCGGTGACCAGATCTTGGGCATCGAGGAGGAGGACCACCACGTCGGCCCTCGCGATCGATTTGATGGAGCGGAGGACGCTGTACTTCTCAATGCCCGGATCGATGCGCCCGCGGCGGCGGATGCCCGCGGTGTCGATCAGCAGCACTGGCTGGTCCTCCCAGATCAGATAGGTGTCGACGGCATCGCGTGTGGTGCCCGGGATGGCACTGACGATGGCCCGCTCCTCCCCCAGGAGCTTGTTGAGGAGGGAAGACTTGCCCACGTTGGGCCGGCCGACCAGGGCGATGTGTAGTGCCTCGGGCTCCACTACTTCTCCGGCCTCTGGCAGTGCGGCGACTACCTCATCGAGCAGGTCGCCGATACCGGTGCCGTGCAGTGCAGAGATAGGATAGACCTCGCCCAGCCCCATGGCATAGAACTCGTAGGCAGTCTGCTCGCGGGCGGGATTGTCGGCCTTGTTGGCTGCGACCACCACAGGCCTGTCGGCGCGGCGCAGCATCTCTGCCACGTCCTCATCAGCGGGGGTGAGCCCATCCAGCACGTCGACCAACATGACGATCACGTCGGCTTCATCGATGGCAACCTGGGCCTGCACCCGGATTTCCTCGATAAAGCCTACCGAGGCAGTGGATAGCGGTTCGGGTTGGTCCTGTGGCCTGCGCCGCTTCTGACTTTCGATGATCTCCAGGCCGCCCGTGTCGACGACGGTGAAATAGCGACCGGCCCATTCGGCATCGCTGTAGAGACGGTCGCGGGTGGTGCCCGGGAGATCCTCGACGATGGCCCGGCGCTGGCCCACAATACGATTGAAGAGGGTGGACTTGCCCACATTGGGCCGTCCAACCAAGGCTACGATCGGCTGGTGCATCGACAACCTCAATGGCTCAGTCGCGAACGAATCCCATCCGCTCGACGTTGGGTTCAAAGCCCTTATCGGGCGTCTTGATCTCGCCGTACTTTTCCTCGAACTTGCTCAGGTTCTCGCCGAGGGCCTTGTGCACCAACTTGGCGTTCATGGGCGTCATGACGACGCGGGTATAGATCTTGGCCTTGGGCTGGTTGGGCAGCACCCGGGCAAAATCTACGATCATCTCTGACGGCGAGTGAGTGATCAGGGCAAAGTTGGCGTAGGTGGCTTCGAGATCGGCTGGGAGCTCGATCTGGATCGGCCTGCGCCCTGCGGACGGTTGTCGCTTGCGATTTTCCATCGTCTACCTCGCATTATCTACGATCTGGGATTTGGGGCGACCGGCTACAAACACAGGTCGCGGCTCGCCAGATCTGCTGCCCTTCTGCCGGATGGCAACCCCATGTTGCTCGAGATCCAGCGGGGGCGGGTTACTGCCAACTGACGGTACCACACATG
>JASFLR010000049.1:0-10307 GCA_050117995.1 Anaerolineae bacterium | reverse complement strand
CTTCCAGGGCCACTGGATGCCTGCCAGCGCGCCGTCGATGCGCGCCAGCCCGGCGTCAGCGCGCTCCGGTCCGGCATCGAAGTCCTTGGGCAGGGCGGTTAGGGCCATGGCAGCGGTGTGGCGCGGCGCCGGATCCGGATGGTTGACGGCAGCCCAGGCCACAGCGCCAACGTCCTCGGGACGGCCCTGCTTGGGCACGTCCTCCAGCTCGAATACGGAGGCCTCCTCGCGGGACGCGCGGACATTCGCAGGGTCATCGAGCTCAACCATCAGCTCTGCACCGGTTCGGCGTAGGTGGCCGAGCCAGGTCTGCACCGGCTCATTGACCTGCACGGCGGAGCGGAGAAGCAGCAACGCCTGAGCCGGCTGTATTTGCAGTTCCTCGCCCAGCCGGTCAAGGTAGCGAAGCTGGCTGATGCTGGCTGTTGCCCGGTGGTCAGTCCAATCCCACCAGGCCTGGTGCAGGCTGGAAATCGCGTCAAGCTTTTGCTCGGCATCGCGACGCGCATCCTCATCCTCTACGGGAGGGAAGATGCACCCGCCCGGGACGCGGGAGTAGAGGACGGGCGTGCCCCAGTCCCGCGCACCGGCCCGCTCACCGTAGGACAGGCCGTGAATGGCGGCGCGCCCCGCGGTTACAGCCTCGTCGATGGTGCGCCCGGCTACCAGGCCGCGGTACACTTCCTCCATGAAGGACGCGGCAAGATCATCCCATATGCGGAACTGCATGGCGACCACGGACGGGATGCGACCCCTTAGCAGTGCCACGGCGATGCTGCTCCAGGCATTGAAGATGTCACGCGTACCCGTCTCGCAGGCGCCCAGGGTCACGAGCTGGATACCATGCTCGCCCAGCAGCGCCTGCAGGTCATCTCCCGAGATAGGGACGGCCTGGTTGTTGGCGTCTGCCAGGACAAGATGCCCCTCGCCCTGGTGCTCGCCCACTACCGCGCCCATCTCGGTAGGGAATTCGCCGTGCCCGCTAAAGTGGAAGATGTGCACCGGTTTGAGTTCCTCGATGTTGGCTTGCACCTGATCCCGTCGCGCCCCGGTGAGTGTCTCCCACTGGTCGGGATCCTCGTACTCGGGCAGGCAACGCACGAGCTCAAGTCCCTGCACCCTTTCGAGCGCTGCCCTGATCTCCTGTTGCTCCTCAGGAAGGCTTTTCAGCGGATTGTACTTCTGGTACGGCTTGGGCGTCGCCATGGCGATCAGCACACGGCGCGCCCGACCGGCACGGATCTCCTCCGGCGGAGAGTGGATCGCCTCGTGGCGCACGATAGAGATGCGCGCGTCGAGAGCCATGAATCTGGTGGGGGCGGGTGCCTCGCCCGGCTTGCCGAGGTGCATGTACTCCCAGGGGAGGTGGGCCAACCGGCCCGGTATGCGCAGCCTGACCCGCAGGCCCTCGCCAGGCCCCAGCGCAGATAGGCTGCGGTCAAAGAGCTCGCGGGCATAGGGCGGTAATAGCAGCCTGGTCAGTACCTGGCCATAGGCGATCTGCTCGTCCAGATCCAGGCGGCGATCGGCCAGCCGGCGGCGCTGCCTGATCAAGTCGTCATAATCAGGTATGCCGTAGCTTGGGTCGGGGATGGTGACCGTCTCCCGCTTCTCGCCTTCGCCCACGGGCGATTGGAAGACGCGCACAGTGAACTGTTCCAGTCCGCCGCCGACCGCCTCGTCCGGGACTTCGACGAGAATGACAAAATCGTGATATCTGCGACTGCTGGACATAGGCTAGCTCCCTGGCTCTGCGCTGCAACGTGCTGGCTGCAGAGGTCGCGGCTGATGCGAGGCTGGGAGTGGACCGGTGTGAGAAGTCGTGCTGCCGACCACATTATACTACGGCTGGCGAGGGAAGTCAAGCGACAGTTAACAATAACCGGAGCTGCCGCAAAGCCGAAGAAATCAGTGGAATTGCTTGCGGTAGCGCTCTGGCACGATGAGCAGGGCGACGGCTGCCAGCACCGCGAGCACCTGCGGGACAACGATCTCGACGGCGTAGGGCGGCCCGCCCTCGGCTACCTCGACAAAGATGTAGGCGGAGGCGTAGATGTAGAACCCGGCGACGAAATAGGCAGCGCGGTGCCCGTAGCGCTTTAGCCTCCACAACCCAACAGCGGCCACGATCGAGGCCGGGGCGTTGACCAACATATCGGTGATGGGGAATGCCAGCGCAACGTCCTCAGGTGGCTGGAGGATGAACCCCTGGCCCCAGAGGAAGGCGGAGCCAAAGAAGGCCAACAGGCCAAAGAGCACGAGCACGATCGAGAGTATGCGGAGCGACAAGGGGGTGGACTGACCGGTTTGCGACATCGATTCCTCCTTGAATCAGCGATGGTCTGCGACGTGCTCGGCGAATGCAGGGACCCAAGCTCAGGTCACCAGCTCGGGGGGCAGGTGACGAGTATTGTTGGCGTACACCAGGGCCACCGCCTCCGCCATGTAGCTGACGCGGGTGATGGCTGTGTTCTCCAGGAAGAACCACAGGGGTGGATCGTCGGGTATGTCAAATATGGCGTGCATCAGGTAGCTGTAAAAGGCGCCGTGGGTGATGACGGCGACGCGATCATCGGTTTCTCCGTGCTGGTCGCACAGGTCGCGCACCACGCGCTGCGCCCGCACAGATCGCAGCGGGCGCTCCTCGTAGGGACGGTTCCACCATCCCTCCTCCCCCAGCGATTCGGGCAGGAGGAGGTCGGGATAGTACGCCTCAAAGTAGGCGCGGTTTTGACCTGGCAGCCCGGTTCGCTCGCCTGTCTCGTCGTCGCGATCGACGATACCGCCGGCTTCGTGCAGATCCTCCCAGGCGACCAGTGGCAGCCCAAGTTCCCGAGCCACAATCGTCCCCGTCTCGATGGCGCGGACCATCAGACTGCAGTAGAGGTGCGTAAGGCCAAAGCCGGCAACGTCCTGCGGATTCCAGTCGGGGAGGGGCAGGGCGCGGTCCACGGCGCTCTGGCTCAGGTGCCGGGCCAGGCGCCGGGCTTGCTCGCGCCCTGTCAAGGTCAGATTTGGGTCCTCGCTGCGGCCCACGTAGGAGCCGGTCTCCAAGTAGAGGGCGTTGTTCTGCGACTGGGCGTGGCGTATGATGTAGAGTTGCATCTTGTGTGGCAGCTCCCTGTTGAGGGCGGCATCCGGCCCGCGAGGCCTATTCCTGGTAGCGCACCTTGAGCAGCCCTATGGCAACACCGGCCTCGATCTCTACCCGGTTGTCGGCGGTGGCATAGCCGGGAGAAGAGTACACCTCTTCGTCCCTGACCAGGTCGTCGGGCATCTGGCTGCCGGCCAGGGCGGTATCGGTTTTGATGCGCACGGCCATCCCCCTGGGGATGACAATCTCCACCACGCCCACGCCCTGGGACACCTTGGCCGCGAACTGGCCCGTTGCCGGCAGCGTGACCTTGAGAAGGCCCACGCCCATCTCGGCATGCAGATTCTCGAGGGTTAGGCCGGTGAGGTCGAGTGTATTGTCACCGACGGCCATGTCGGCGTTGAGGGCCAGGCTCGCGCCAGGACTCAGGCTCAGCTCCCATGCTCGGGATTGGTCCCATCCCCCGGGGAATGTGCCCCACGATCCAGAGCCGGTGCTTAGGTTATAGATGGCGGTTTCGCCCTCCTGAGAGTAGCTCTCCTGGATGTCCTCGTTCGCGCCATGCCGGATCTCGCCCTCGACCAAATTGGCTGCCTCTGGCGCTGCCCTCAGCCGCAGCTCGCCGACCGCCGGATTAATGGACACGTCGGCACGGGTAGCATCGCCCAGAGGCTGGCTGATCTGAGCCGTCTCCGTACCGGTGCCTATCACCCCTTCAGACATGAGCCACAGCGAACCTGCCGCCAGCGCTATGACCAGGATGGTCGCCAGCAATGCGCCTAGTCTCGACCGGCCAAGCAGCAGCTCGAGTCCGGCGGCGACAATCAGCAGGGGCCACAGTCGCACGATCGACCACCAGATGCTCCAGTCGAGCACGTCAAACACATTCAGCAACAAGATACCGCCGGCGAAGAGCAACAGCACGGCGCCCAATGGGCTGGCATTACGCCTTCTCTTTGCCATGTTCGCCTCCTTTCACTCCTGACGAACTTTTCCGCGTGTGCGGATGCAGCGAACGACAGATGGGCCAATCATACCACAGCTTGGGCGGCGGGGCAACGTCGTTGCCGTGCTGGGGCAAGGCTGTTCAACCTAGCGATGGCAGGATTGAAGTTGCCTTACAACTCGTCATAGAGGTCAAGCCAGTCCGGGTTCATGCCGTCGACCAAGTCGATCTTGCCCTGCCGCGAACCGGCCTTGATCTGTTTCTCGCGAGCGATGGCGGCGTTGACATCCCCGGTCATTTCGTAGTAGATGAGCTTGACGACCTTGTAGCGGCAGGTGAAGCCGCCACCCTGCCCAGTGCGGTGCTGGTAGACCCGCGCTGGAGATCATTGGTGACGCCGGTATAGAGGACGGAATTGTGCTTGTTGGTCATGATATAAACGTAGTACTGCTCGCTCATGGAGAGATAATAGCATAGATGGCAGACTCTGCCCAGTTGAGCCAGCGAGGGATCCGTTGCCAAGGGCGGAGCTGGGGATTCCGCCTCTCGCGAAAAGCGCGATGCCCAACGATGGTCGAGGAGACCACTTCGCTGACGCTCGCGTGACAGAACGTGTCATTGCGAGACCTCGCCCGCCTTTGGCCGCAAGCGCAGCGGCGCAATCCCCAACTGCGAATGTGGAGACTGCCACCGCGAGTACTCGTGGCGGGCATGGCGGTGTGTCGGCGCCCAAAGGCGGGGCGCCTCGCAGTGACAGGGGCTGTATCATTAATGGAATAACTCACAGTGACAATCGGTGGTCGTTTTGCTCGCATATGCAGGATGTGATGAGAAATCGCCCAGGTGGCGGATAGCAGACTCCCCATCTGACCGATGCAGGCTCCCTCCGTTTGTGATATCCTCAGAATAGGGTTGTGCTGGCGCGTATGCCCCCGCCGAGCTTGCGGGATGCAGCAGCCATTCAAGGAGGATTCGATGTCGAGACGGAAACCGTGGGTTCTGCTGCTGTCAGCGCGCGTCGGCAGGGGCGGGCCAGCCATAAGCTCGCCCAGAGACGGTCCGAGGGGGAAGCACGATGAAGATCGGGGATAGTTTCGCCGGAGTAGGCACCGCCGCAACCAGGGTCATCGAGATGTACCAGCCAGAGGATAGGCGGCTCTTTGACGATCCGCTGGCCTATGCGCTTCTTCCCTTGGGGTGGCGGCTGCTCCTCAGGCTGGCGTACCTGCCAGGGCTGCGGGGCGCGGTTCTGTCTATGAGGGAGCGGCGCATGCCCGGTTCCCTGGGCGGAATTCTGTGCAGGACGCGCTACATCGACGACGTATTGCAGCGTTCGCTGGCGGGCGGGCTGGATCAGGTGGTGATCTTGGGCGCCGGATTCGACACCCGGGCCTATCGAATTGCGGGCATGGACAGGGTGCGGGTCTTTGAGGTGGATCTGCCCGGGGCATGCAAGGCGAAGCGATCGCGGCTGGAGACCGTGCTGGGGCGTATGCCGCGGCATGTGGCGCTGGTGGGTATGGACTTTGACCGGCAGGATCTGGGGGAGATGCTGTGCGCCTCAGGTTTCCAGACCGGGCAGAGGATGCTCTTTATCTGGGAGGGAGTGACCCAGTATATCACCGCAGAGGCGGTGAGCCATACACTGGAGTTCATTTCGAGGGTTTCCGGGGCGGGCAGCTCGATCGTGTTTACCTACGTGCGCCGGGGTATCATCGACGGGACCGATCGCCCGGAGTGGATGGGGTCGTTCCTGGTCCTTGCCGGCAAGCTGGGGTCGCCCATGGTCTTTGGCCTGGACCAGGCGGAACTGGAGCCGTACCTTCTGGAGCGCGGGTTGGAGCTGGTGGAGGACGTCGGAGCGGCGGACTATCAGGAGCACTACCTGAGGCCGCTCGGTCGCGAGATGAACGTGTTCGATGGCGAGCGGGCAGCGTTTGCCAGGGTCAGCATCTGAGTGCTGCGTCACGTTCGGCGTGGGCAGGCCTTTCGCGGGGGTGACGGCGCTGCATTTGGTGTGGTGTGTCCAGTTGACGTGAACTGATTCCTGGACTACAATTCTGCGTGGGCTGGCAGCAGCGGCCCGGAGTCCAGATGCAGGGAGGTCCAGGTCCATGACCGAACCGGGGCCAGGCCGGTACGAGATACGCGAGGAGAAGGGATCGCCGCGGGGCGATCTCTTTGAACTTGAGCAAAAGACCTACTATCATGTGGTCGACCGCCTAACGGAAGAGATCGTCATGACGTTCGAATCGCTGATGGAGGCTACGCTCAGCAGGGACGATGCGAACTGGGACAACCACGAGTTCACCGGTGTGCGCGAGATCATTATCTCACCGGACGAGCAGTCGGTGACGGTCAGATATCACGATGGGCTTGAGGAGACGCTGGCCCTGCCCTGATGGCCATCATCTATCGCGCCCCGGTCGTGGTTGACGAGCACTATGACCTGGGCTA
This sequence comes from Anaerolineae bacterium, assembly GCA_050117995.1. GTDB lineage: Bacteria > Chloroflexota > Anaerolineae > JAAYZQ01 > JAAYZQ01 > JBFFCR01. Next base: position 3,810 of record JASFLR010000049.1, on the reverse strand, counting down.
TAATCTTGGGCGGTTGTGAAGGATGCGAGGGCAGGGCTAAGGGAGCACGATGGCAGACAGACCAGGCGGGGCGAGCAAAACTGAGATCCGTGCCTATCGAGAGGCCGATGCACCGGCGGTGGGCAGGCTCATCGCCGATACCTTCGGCGAGTTCAACCTCTGGTCGGTGACGCCCGAGGAGCGGGACCTGCTCCTGGGCCCATTCCGGCACGCGCGCTCGGTCGAGCCTGCCCATCAGGAGGCGATCGCCCAGGCTATCCGGTCGGAGATGGTATTTGTCGCGGAGGTCGATGGCGAGATTGCCGGCGTGTTGCGCGGGCGGACGACCCGGCTGGGCAGCTTGTTTGTCCGGGGCGATCTGCATCGGCGGGGGGTAGGGCGCAGATTGGTGGCCCATTTTGAGTGGGCGTGCGCCGAGCAGGGAGGCCGCACGATCAAGGTGGCTGCGACGCTCTATGCGGTGCCGTTCTACCTGGAGATGGGCTACAAGCGCACCACAGGAGTCCGCGCCTATCATGCCTTTGGCGGCTCGGGGCTCGAGTACCAGCCGATGAAGAAGGTGCTGAATAGCTTGTCATAACATCAAGTAAAGGCAGGATAGCGGATGACGAGAAACATCGGGATAGTGCTGCTATTGGGAGTGCTGCTGGTATTGGTCGTAGCTGCCTGCGGAGACAGCACGGGCATAGAGGCGACGGCTACCGCCGTGGCTAAGGCGAGGAGCCAGCAAGGGGAAACACCGGAGTCAGAGCGGGAAGGGGCATCGACGACCTTGGGCCAGTGGGTGGAAGGCTCGGGGCTGGCCATGGTGGCCTACGGCATCGAGGATCCAGCGGTGCCAGATGCCCAGAACTACCAACCAAGGGAGGGCGCGCGGCTGGTTGCGGTCGAGTTGGAGATCGGCTGCCTGGCCGACACGCACCACGTTCAGGCCCGGGAAGCCCAGTTGATCGACGATCGCGGGCGCAAGCACGAGCCCATATACGGCGCCATGGCCGAGCACCGGGCCATAGAGTCGGCCGCTATCTCCATGGGCGAGCGGGTGCGCGGCTGGCTGGCCTACGAGCTGCCCGATGGGGTGATGCCGCAGGCATTAGTGTACGCGCCGACGGTGTGGGGCAGAAATATCAAGCTGCAGGTCAGCCTGGTGGAGTGATCAGCGCTGCCCTTGGCTGATGGAAGGAGACCTGCCGGGGTACTGAAACCCGGCAGGTCTTTTTGTACGGGTGTTCCTTCGCCGGCGCTACTCTTCGACCACGCTCCACTCAAGCTTGAGGCTCGGCACGGCAAGCAGGACGGGCCGGTAGATGCCCACGTAGTAGCGACCGAATTGGTCCGCGACTGCAACTCCCCGTTTTGTCGATCCTGCCCTCAATCTGTAGAGCATCAGGTGCGCCTTCTCGTTGTAGATCGGATAGCGCTTGCCCTCGTGCTCCTTCTCCACGGGGACAGCAAAGCCATAGGGGTAGGTCACAACGCCTTCAGACGCGCCGAACTGATCCTGAAGCTTGACCCTCTCCTCGAGCGGCTCGCCTTCCAGGACCTGGTAGACTCTATAGTGGCTGAGCTCCTTGCAGAATAGCACCTCTTCCTTGGTCCGCTTGGCGGCGGGTGTCAGGAGCCGGATTGCCCTGCCGATGAAGATCTTGTGCCGGCCAAACTGGTTTTCAAAGATCACGCGACGCTTGGGATCGGGGATTGACTGGTAGAGGTAGTAGCCAGTCAGGTGTGCGGTCTTGTCATGGAATGGCTCGTCGTTCTTGCTCACTGGATTGGCGAACCAGTCCAGGAAGAGGACACGCCCTCTCTCGGGCTCCCGGTCAAACTGATCCTTCAGGACTGCCGCCTCTTTGACCCACTGGTTTGCGACATCATAGATCTGGAAGTAATCCAGTTCCAATTCTCGAGCATTCATCTCTATACCTCCTTGGTATCCGTGCTGGCACGGTACCCCGCGCTTCTCCACCGACAGACAAACCTGCGTTTAGTCGCAGATCCTACGTGGGGGCGACCACCTCCCTTCTCCAAACGAAAAGAGCCGAAGCAAACCTGCTGGTCCAGGCCAGGAGTTGTCTTCGGCGCTGCCTTGAAGGCTCACAGTACTCCGCCGTACCAGCGGAGCCACTGTGCTCTATTGTATTGCCAACTCATTATAGCACCCGCGGGTGTCCATGTCAATGGTACTTTGGATAGGGTTGAGGGCGAACGCATCTGACCTGCATTAGGTGCAACGCACCTGCTTGACAGGGAGGGGATTGCACAACTGGGCCGTTTCCGCCGATGTCAGTGCCCGGTTCCAGAGAAGCAGGTGCGTTGCACCTCAACGCTGGCACGGTGGCCCGCAGTACCTGCCGCCGTCGTTGCCGAGCGGGTCTTGGCCGGATCGCCAACCCATGGTAAAATAGCTGCATCCGGTTCCACCGGGTGCTTGAGCACCCCGCCGACCACCGGTCAATTTTGGATCCCAGGCCCTTGGAGCCGACATGGCATTCGACGCTGTAGGCTTCCTCCGTTTCACGGCACGCCTGCTGTCCCGCATCGGCGACAGCAGCTTTGGCTGGACGCCGCGGCGCGCTGCGATCTATGCTGCCCTCTACCTCTTCTATCCGCCCTTTGAGTTGGTCACCTGGCTCAGCTTGCTGCTGGATAACCTGCTCTTCCGGAGGTACCGTGACGTCAGAGTCGATGCCCCCGTCTTTATCGCGGGCAACTTTCGCAGCGGCACTACCTTCCTGCACCGGCTTCTGGCCCGCGACCGGGAGCGGTTCTGCACGATGCAGATGTGGGAGGTGCTCTTTGCGCCCTCTATCCTCCAGCGGAGGACGGTGCAGGCACTGGGTGCCCTGGACCGCCGGCTCGGCGCGCCCCTCGGCAGGCGGCTGGCAGCGGTCGAGGACGATTGGCAGGAGGAGAACCCGATGCACACGGTGTCCCTGGGCGCTCCCGAGGAGGACGACTACCTCCTGCTGCACATCTGGTCGGCGCTGACCATTGGCCTCTCCTCCGGCGTGCTGGAGGAGGCCCGTCCCTACGCGCGCTTTGACGCGCAGCTGCTCCGGAGCGACCAGGACCGGATCATGGGCTTCTACCGGCGCTGCCTGCAGCGGCACCTCCATGCACACCGCGCACAGGGGCGGCTATACCTGGCAAAGAACCCGGCGCTCACGCCCAAGATCGATACCGTTTACCGCTGGTTGCCCGATGCCAGGATCATCTACCTGGTGCGCAGCCCGCTTGAGATGGTGCCGTCCTTTGTCAACATGATGCAGTTTTCCTACCGGGTGATGGGCGCACCCGATCAGAGCGACGCCCTGCGCGACTTTGTGGTAGAGATAGCCCGCCACTGGTACACCCACGCGCTGGAGCGTCTGGACCGCGCGCCGCCTGACCGCCACATCCTCGTGCGCTACGATGACCTGGTGGCCGATGCTGCCGGCACGGTGGCGCGGATCTATGCCCGCTTTGGCCTGGAGATCGGGCCCGAGTATGCCCGGGTCCTGCAGTCAGAGGCTGCCCGTGCCCGTACCTACCACAGCCGCCACTCCTACTCGCTGGAAGGGACGGGTCTGACGCGTGAGGGTATCGTTGACCGCTTCCAGGACGTCTTCGACCGCTTTGGATTTCCCACGGACGAGCTGTAGGGTTTGGTGATGGGCTCTACCCTGCCAGCAAGCTTCGGGCTCTGGAGTGACGCGGGCCGGATCATGCTTTTCTCACAGTCCTTGACACCCACCATCAATTCCGCTATAATAGGATCGTTGACAGGCTCGACGTGCGAAGTCTCCATTCGCATATCCAACCTCCCAGCCC
>JASFLR010000048.1:0-10351 GCA_050117995.1 Anaerolineae bacterium | reverse complement strand
CCTGGAGGGGGGGGACCTGTCGCTGGCGGAAGCGATCGCCCTTTATGAGCGCGGAATGTTGTTGGTGCAGCATTGCAATGATGTGCTGGACGCTGCCGAGCTCCAGGTGCAAATCCTTGACCAGCCAGACAGCCCGTCTGAGGCCTGACAGGGTCCCAATCTCCTGACAGCTACTTGTCCTACATCCCGCAGCGGGGCGGTGCCGGCCTGTCGCGATGGAATTTCAGCCCGGGCCGCAGATAGAAGTACTGATTGTAGTCAGGCTCGTAGCCTCGAGGCCAGTAGGCGCCTGACACCGGGTCCTGTTCGTAATCCCCCTCAAGTTCGCCTGCCGCGATGCGCGCCAGCATGTTGATGGCGTGATCCACCTCTTCAACCGTGTTGTAGCAGCCAAAGCTGATGCGTACCAGGCCCGGCAGACCCACGCGCGATCCTTCGATGATGTCATGTTGGTGGCGCATCGCCTCCTCGCCCGAAACCTCCAGCAGTCGCAGGATATAGGGGTGGGCGCAGAAGCAGCCATTGCGCACCGCAATCGCGCCCTCAAAGCTGAGCGCCGCTGCTACTTTGTAGTGATCTGAGCCACGCACGTTGAAAGGGATGACTCCCACCCTCTCAACAGCCCGATCTGGATCGCTCATGCCATAGACTTCCACTCCGTCGATCCCCTGCAGCCCGCGCAGGGCGTGGGCGGTCAGCTCTGCCTCGTGGCGGGCCAGCGCATCCATGCCCATCTCCTCCAGGCTGAGGATGGCTTGGGCCATAGCCACCGCTCCCACCACGTTGGGGCTGCCCGCTTCGTCCCGATCCGGTGGGCCGCCCCAGCGGACGTCGTCAACGGTGACGATATCCACCGTGCCCCCGCCTACCATATCGGGCGTTCCCTCGCCAAAGATCGAGATCGGGCCGATGAGCGCGCCGGTGCCATACGGTGCGTACATCTTGTGCGCCGAGATAGCCACAAAATCCAGGTGATCGGCTGCATCGTCCGGGCGCATGTCGATCGCCCGGTGGGGTGCCAATTGGGCCGCGTCCACCAGGATCTTGGCCCCTACGGCGTGGGCCTTTTCCGCCAGGCGGTGGATGGGATTGATATGTCCGGTGACGTTCGACGCTCCACTGATCGCCACCAGCTTTACCTTGCCAGTGTGCTCTCTCAACAGCCGCTCCAGGTGCTCCTCGTCCAGTGAGCCATCGTCGTGGACGTCGATGTGGAGGAGCTGGGCTTGCATCCGCCAGGGCAGATCGTTGGAGTGGTGCTCCATGAGGGAGCAGAGGACCACGTCGTCAGGCTCTAACGGGAAGCGACGGGCCAGCTTGTTGATCGCCTCCGTGGTATTCTTCCCAAAGATGACCGTGTTCGCTTCCAGGTCAGCTCCCACAAAACAGCCCACGATCTCGTGGGCCAGGTCGTAGGCCTCGGTGGCGATCTGGCTCTTGAAGCCGGTGCCCCGGTGCACGCTAGAGTACCAGTCCATGAACTCGTTGACCTTGTCGAACACCGGCCTGAGAGCAGGCGTGCTGGCTGCATTGTCAAAGTTGACATACTGCCGGTGCGAGCCGTCCAATAGAGGTACTTGGGCGCCCAGGCCGATCATCCGCTCTCGCACATTGGATATGGTCAGTCGGTTGTTGTCGCTCATCGGTTGGTCCTTTCGTCGCTAGACGTGTGTGGTCGAGTTCTCCTCAGCTTCGATGCGTTCGGCTCGCTGGCAGGAATGCGTTTATCCCTCCCCAGCGTTTACAATCACGGGCGTATCGAGGATCACGCGGTCTCCGAGGCGCAGGCCGGTGACCGGATCGTAGAACCCGACGCCCAGCTGGTACTCCCCGTCAGCCGCATTATAGGGCAGGCGCAGGGTACGGGTATCGGTCAGGTACTCGCCGGGCAGCCAGCCCATCACTGGTGCCTCGCCCCCGATCGGCGGCCCATCGTCCTGGGCCACGATCTCTTCGCTGGCGTCAAGCAGGTGCACGAATGTGTGGTAGTTGCGGTCCGGTGTCTCCAGGACGTGCCAGTGCAGAGTCACGTCCAGTAGCGCGCCAGGGGCGCGTACGACATCTTGGAGATCGTAGCCAGTTAGCTCCACACTCCTGCCAAAGACGGCTGCCTGGGCATACTCCGGCTCTGTTGGCTCCGTGTGATACTCCCGACCGAGGACCTGGATCTGCCCTAGGTCTGGTTCCTCATCCCCATCGGTGATTTCCGCCTCGCTGCCACCTGCGCGCATCAGCCCCGCGGTCAGCCGGTAACTGCCTGGGGGAACCGTCGCTGGGATGGGCAGCATGTGAAGATCGCGCACCAGCTCGCCAGCTTGCCACCATGCCGTGGGATAGGTGCCCGCCACGGGCTTTTCGATCAGCTCGGCGAGCACAGTATCCTGGGCATCTAGGAGCCGCACTCTGGGGAAGTAATCCTGGCCTGGATCGGCCTGCGCTTGCCAGAACAGCTCCACGTGGACCGCCTCGCCGGGTAGGAACGGCACGTTTTCATCGGGGACATCGGCGCCTAGCAGCCGCAGCCGGTCGTCAAAGTCTACCTTGAGCGGTTCCGCCAAGTTCAGGGCCGCCACTGGCGGCGGCACCTCGGGTCGGATGACGCGCACGCTCCCTAGTGTCACCTCGCCGCCGCTGCCGCCCTCGAACACAGCCGGCAGCACCTCGAGGTCCCGGCTGCGGTAGACCCGCAGGGTCAGCGTGTATTCGCCTGGCGGTGTGCCGGCAGGGATCAGCAGTCCGTGACGATCGACTTGCGTCTCACCGATAGGCCACTCGGCGAACGGCTCCAAGCCGCCTCGAGGCGCAGCGTCCCGTTGTGCCCAGACCTGTCCCGCCGGGCCTGCCATGCGCAGGCCCACGACATAGTCCTCGGCTGGTCGCTCTGAAAGCTGCCAGGCCAGCTCTACGGCGACAAGCCCCCAGCCAGCCTCCGAGGGGCCAGGGCTCAAGGCCGCACCCTTAAGCTCCAGCCAGTCACCGAACTGTGCAGTGACCGGTTGGGCAGCGGGCTTGCCAGCAGCAAAGAAAGACAGTACGGTGTTCTCGCCGTACCACTCGTCGAGCACCGGGTAGGCCTGCTCGACGAGGTAGGCCTCTATCCTGCTCTCCAGCACGCGGCCCATCGACCGGTGGTCGGGAAACCAAAGCCGTCCGTGCTCGTCCAACAGTCGATCTAGCTCCCTCGTCATCAGCGCAGGATCGTCGGCCCAGAGCTGGCGCTCGCGCGGGATGACCTCGCGCGGAGTGAGCACCAGTGTGGGTCTCGCGTCGTCGTCGGGGATATACGCCTGGAAATAGCCCACCTGCCAGGGATGGACGCAGAGAACGGCATCGCCCGGCAACCCGAGTGCGCGCACGCGTTCGACCAGCGGGCGGTAGTCGTCGTCAGGATAGCGGGGCACGGTATAGTAGAACCCCAGTGACACCAACGCCAGCAGCACAAACAGCCCCGCCGTCGCTGCCGCCAGCCAGCGACGGTAGCGCGCCACGACGAGTATCCCCATAGCAACCAATATCAGGTACGCGGGCAGGGCCAGCAGTAGCAGTCGCTCGCTGCGCGGAGGATTGAAAGGTAGCACAAGATTGACGGCAAATCCACAGATCAGGGTAACAGCGATGATGATCACGAGTAGCAGAGCAAGTCGCAGCTGGCTGGCCATCTTGTCGCCTTCCTGGTCAGTGCGCCGCCAGCGGACAAGGCCCAACACCAACAGGAGGGCGATCAATGGTAGCAGGCCCACCCACCACCATCGGGCCAAGTAGCCCTCGGCATGTCCCCAGGTAAAGGCTGCAAGATGGCGCGCCAGGTAGGCAAGGGGTCCAAAGGATGGGTCTCCCTCGACGCCGACCTTGTACCGCACGTAAGTGAGAAGCTTTCCGCCCGCGTACCACAGCCAGGGCAGGAACAGGAGAAACACCGCGAGCTGCCCCGCCAACCATGCTGCCGTCTTGCGATTGTCCCACCAAACAATGCTGGCGCGGCCTGCACGCGAGCGTAGCCAGTAAGCGACGACAAAGACATTCAGCGCCAGGAGCAAGAACGCTGCATAGTAGGTTGTATAGAGCGCCGCCGTGGCTGCCAGCACATAGCCGATCCACGGGCCACTCTGCCATTTTTCATTCCCGGCATCCCATTGGATGACGGAGTAGAGTGCTGCCACGCCGAGTAGCGTGACAAGCCCGTACATGCGCACCTCTTGGGAATAGTAGATGTGAAAGGGGGAGACTGTCAGCAAAAAGGCAGCCAGGACCCCACTTCTATGTCCTCCAATCCGCCTCGCGACAGCGTACAGCAGGGGGACCGTCGCCGTGCCGACCAGCACCGAAAGAAGGCGTACCGGGATGACGCCAGACCCAAACACCCTACTCCAGAGGTGCAGCAAGAGGTAGTACAGCGGGGGGTGAATGTCTACCGCCGTCAGTTCCAGCATCTCATGGACGCTAGTCGTGGCAAAATAGATACTCCATCCCTCATCCCACCACAGCGGCTGGTACGAGAGACCGATCAGGCGCAGCCCCAGCGCCAGTAATGTGATCAGGGCGGGCACAGAGAGGCGGTTCCCAACCCTCCTGACCGCACCGGCACGGACTGTCCCCAACCACTCTGGAGCGCGCATGGCGCAAGTATACCACACCTCTTGCAGTCTGGAAAACGATCGCGCATGCTGCGTCTGGCTTCTGGTTTTTCGCTGTCCAGTACACTCAAGCCGGGCTTGCTTTGGGGTGGGGCAATCACCAACGCGCTAGATGTTGTGGAGAAAGCACGATTGTGCTATAATAGCACAGGTTTCATATCAGGCATGCTGTTTCGTCCTCTTGTCCCATAGGAGGAAAAAAGGTCGATGGAAGCATCACAATCCCTGGCCATCCGCAACAAGATCATAGGCGTTTTGGTCAAGCGCGCCCGTACCGAGGCCGGTATGACCCAGAAGGAGTGCGCCCAGTTCTTGAGCTGCACTCCCTCCGCGTTTCGCAGGTACGAGCAGGGCAAGAAAGGTTTCTCCCTTCCTCAATTGGAATCACTGGCGCTATTGTTTGACGTCCCGGTCGCCAGCCTTTGGGATGACGCCTATCCGCTACCTCAAAAGGCCGAGGAGGAGCCCCTGCCGCTGGACCAGATCATGTTGCTGCGCCGCAAAATGCTGGCCGTCCGCCTGCGCCAGGTCCGCGAGGCTGCCGGGCTGTCGATGCGGGAGATGGGCAAGGCCCTGGATTGCTCGCCCTACATGATTTCCCAGTACGAGCAGGGCGCGCGGGAAATACCATTGGCTGAGCTAGAGATGGCTGCCGAGCGGTGTGGGCAGACGATCGACGAATTTCTGGATGACGAAGCCATCCCTCTGAGCCCGGCAGAGCAACGGCGGCGCGTCTTGGAGCGGTTGGAGGCGCTGCCGTCTGACATGCGGGACTTTGTCCTCAATCCCACGAATGTTCTCTACTTGCGTATTGCCATGCTGGCGAGCGCGCTCAAAGCTGACGAGCTGCGCAGAATCGCCGAGACTCTCCTGGACATCACCTACTGACGCTTTGCCGGGCGGTTTGGGCCACGGCAGGCGGTCTCCGGATGCGGGGCACTCTTGAAGGTCTGGTGATAGAGATGGCAGGCAGAGAATCACAGTGAGGTCTGCAACGAGCACTCCAGATAGACTTGGCAAACTGCTGGCGCGTCGCGAGCCGGCTAACGTAGCGGCAGAGGCCTTGGCGATCCTGATGAGGGATTTCGGAGCCAGAGCCGGCTCCTTGTACGTGAGCCGGGGCGCTACGCTGCGGGTGCGCGGGGGTGAGCTGTCCGATGCCACGGTCGCGCACCTCGATCGCTGGGAAGCCAATGTCGAGAAGCGGATCTCCGCCGGTCCCTGGTTGATCGCTGGTAGAGAGGGCTCTTCTCTGGCCTGGCAATCTGTCAGAGATACCCACCACCGGGCCGCGTACTCTCTAATCCTCGAAGGTCAGCGGGTCATAGGCACAATCAGCTTGATCTATCCGCGGGCTGGCTTGCCGGTTGGCGAGGAACGCGACGCCCTTGTGCGCTTTTTACAGGTTGTTGGACGGGTAATGAGCTTGGTCAGCGAGTTGGCCCTGACCAAGCAGCGTATGAGCCAATTGGGCCTCTTCTACCAGATGGCCCAGGCCATGGCTTCGACCTTTGACCTGGAGCGGGCACTGGATGACACCCTCGAGTTGGCGACAGCCATTCTGAATGCCACTGCCTCGTCGTTTCTGCTGGTCGATGAGGACAGGCAGCAATTGGTCTTTGCGCACACCCACGGAGAAGCCGCAGCGGTGCTGAGGGGCCGACGTCTGGCCTTGAGCGAGGGGATTGCTGGCTGGGTGGCAACTCATGGAGAGCCAGTCGTTGTCAACGAGGTGGCTGATGATCCCCGCTTCTGTTCAAAGGTCGATGACTGGACCGGATTCCAGACCCATTCGATCGTGTGCGTGCCTGTCCAGGCCAGGGGCAAGATCATCGCCGTTTTGCAGGTCTTGAACAAGCGTAACCAAGCCAACTTTGACGCCGAGGACCTGAGCCTGATGATCACCACTGCCAGTCAGGCAGCGATCGCTATTGAGAACAACCGCCTCTACCAGAGTCTGCGGGACGAAAAGGACCGGATCATCCAGGCCCAGGAGAATGTGCGGCGCCAAGTTGCGCGCAATCTGCACGACGGCACTGTCCAGTTCCTCTCGGCCATCTCTATGGGGCTCGATCACTTGGAGCGCCTCCTGGAATTCAAGCCGGAGGCAGCCAGGTCTGAACTGGAAGCTTTGCGCGATCTGACGCGTCAGGCAACCCAGGAGGCACGGTTAGCGCTATTCGAGCTCCGCCCGCTCATCCTGGAGACACAGGGTCTGGTTCCCGCGCTGGAATCATACGTTCAGCAGCTGCAGGACAGCGAGGCGTTTGCCCTCCATCTGCAGGCAGCCGATGACCTTCCCGATCTGCGGAACACGGTCGCCGGTACCGTATTTGCCATCGTCCAGGAGGCGCTGAGCAACGCCAAGAAACATGCCGCGCCCCGCGATGTCTGGCTCCGCCTCTCTCAGGAGGAGAACTGTCTGAATGTGGTCATAGAGGATAATGGGCATGGTTTTGACTACAAAGCCGTGCAGGAGAGATATGACCAGCAAGGCAGTATTGGGCTGCTGACCATGAGGGAGCGGGCCGAGTTGCTGAATGGACAGGTAGAGATTCAATCCTTAACGACAGGTCCACAAGCTGGAACCAAGGTGATCTTGAGCGTGCCGCTGCTCCAAGAAAATGGTGCGGCGAGCACGTCCAGTACCACATAGACAGGAGGAACCATGGATCAGGAAACCACAGCAAAGGAAATGCTGGAGCAGGGCATAGAAGCGTACCGGCTCGGCGAGTATGAGGAATCCCTGAAGGCATTTCAGCAGGCAAGAGAACTATCTGCAGGAGCGGGTGACCGGGAGGGGGAGATCGAGGCTCTCGGGAGTATGGGCGTCGTGCACGTCGAGCTTGAGCGCTGGGATGACGCCCGCCGCTTCCTCGAAGAGGCGTTGGGCATCTGCGAGGACACAGGGGATCAGCTCAATACAGCCAAGGTCCTGGGAAACCTGGGAATGCTGCACGCTCGTCAGGGCGACGTGGAGAGTGCCACGGAAGCTTACCAGCAGGCTATTGCTATCTTCCACGAGTTGGGCGAGAGCGGGTACGAGAAGGATATTGCCCGCCAGTTGAACAAGCTGGGCAAAGAGAGCAAACTCGCGGATGCCCTTGGTGGCGTTCGCGAGGGGTTGGCCTATCGTTGGGAAGCTACTGGCGTCCCCTTGGCTGCCCGGAAGCTTTTCCAGCTGTTGGGACGGCAATCGGGTCAGACTGCGGCAGAGCTGGAGGACGGGGGAGAGGGCGAAGTCATCGACCTGCAACCCGAGACAGACGAGGAATAAGCGTAGATCGCAAAGACCGCCTGACCTAAATGCGGGCCAGGCGGTCTCTATCTTCCTTCGGCGTGCGAATTACGACTCTTCTGCTTCCCGCTGCGACTCGGCGATGATCTGCTCGGCGACGTGAGTCGGCACCTGCTGATAGTTCACATATTCCAGGCCAAAGACCCCCCGTCCTTGCGTGATCGAACGTAGCTCGCTGACATAGCGCTGCATCTCGGCAAGCGGCACCAGGGCGGTGACAACACTGTTGTCACCAACCTGATCCATGCCCAGCACCTGGGCTCGACGCGTATTCAGGTCGCCCAATACATCTCCCATATACTCTTCGGGCACTGTGATGGTATACTTGTAGATCGGCTCCAGCAACACCGGGCCCGCGCTCTTGACCGCTATCTTGAATACCTCGCGGCCCGCGATCTGGAAGGCGATGTCCTTCGAGTCCACAGGGTGTTCCTTGCCATCGTAAACCGCTGCCAGCACATCTACCACCGGATAGCCGGCGATGACGCCCTGTTCCATCACTGCCTTCACGCCCTTGTCGATTGAGGGCCCAAAGGTCTTGGACACGTTCATGCCCACGACCTGCCAACTGAATTCGTAGCCCGCGTCGCGCTCCCGCGGCTCGACGCGCATGTGCACCTCGGCAAACTGCCCCGCGCCGCCCGTCTGCTTCTTGTGCCGATACTGGGCCGAGGCAGAGCGGGTGATCGTTTCCTGGTAGGGCACGCGCGGCACCTTGGTATCCAGGCCCAGGCCAAAGGTCTCTTCCATGCGGCGCACCGCCACGTTGATGTGCGTGTCGCCCATGCCCGAGACAATAGTCTCGCGGGTGCTATGCTCCTGTCGCCAGGACAGGGTTGGATCCTGTTCGCTCAAGCGGGTCAGTGTCGGGCTGATCTTTGCTGCGTCGGCCTTGGTCTTGGGGCTGACGGCCACCGAGTAGAGCGGGTTGGGGTAGGTAACTGGATCTAGCCGCAGGGGTACCCCCCGGTCGCACAGGGTGTCCCCGGTCTGCGTTTCATTTAGTCGCGCTACTGCGCCAATGTCACCTGCAGGGACTCGGTCCACCGGCAGCTGCTCCTTGCCGCGCACGGTATAGAGCTGGCCCATCCGTTCCTCCTCGCCAGTCCGAAAGTTGTAGACCCGCGAGTCAGACTCGAGCGTACCAGAGTAGGTGCGAAAGTATGACAATTTGCCGACGTATGGATCGGCGATAGTCTTGAACACGAATACAGCCAGGGCCCCAGCGGAATCGCTCTCGAGCTCCGCCTTGGCGGCGGTTGTGGGATCGGCTGCTTCATAGGGTCCGGCTTCCACTGGGGAGGGAAGGAGTTTGATCACAGTCTGCATCAGAGGCTTGATGCCTATGGTCATCGCTGCAGAGCCACACAGCACGGGCACCAAGTCTCCCTGATTGATCCGGGCCTTGAGCCCGCGCATGATCTCCTCGTCACTCAGAGTCTCCTCTTCAAAATACTTTTCCATCAAGGCATCTTCGCCTTCGGCGGCTGCCTCGATGAGGATCATGCGTGCCTCTTCAACAGCATCTACCAAATCGTCCGGGATCGGGCCCTCGTCCCCCTTTTCACCCATATACGCTTTCTGGCCCAATACATCGACTACGCCCTTCAAATCGGCCTGGCTGCCGATGGGCAAAGAGATCGGCACTGCCACCACGTCGAACTTGGTGGTCAGTTGCTCCACTACACTGTCGAAATTTGCGTTCTCGCGTTCCATCTTGTTGACAAAGGCCAGGAGGGGCAGACTGCGCTCTTTTGCATGGTGCCAGACCTGCTCGGTGCCTACCTCTACACCACCGGTGGAGTCGAGTACCAGAATCGCTGCGTCGGCGACACGGATGCCACTGATCACTTCACCCACAAAGTCCATGTAGCCGGGGGTGTCGATCGCGTTCAGCTTGTGGCCGGCCCACTCGCAGGGGATCAGCGATGCGTTGATCGACATCTGGCGACGTTGTTCCTCGTCGTCCCAGTCCGAGACTGACGTGCCATCGTCCACGCTCCCCAGGCGGTTGACGGCCCCGGAGCGGAATAGCATCGCGTCAGCCAGGGAGGTCTTGCCAGCGCCGCCGTGGCCCAGCAAAACCACGTTGCGCAGATTATCACTCGTGTAGATCTTCATCCAATTTCCTCCGTCGTGAATTCTTGGCCGATAGTGGACGAGGCTGTGTGACGGCGACTCGATCTAGTCAGAACACAGCGTGGACGTGCCGACCCGCAACATATCCTCTGGCGCGCTGACCACGGACCTGCAGACCGCGGTCTGCCTGGGTCTGGCAAAGGGCCATCGATCCCACACGGCACAAGAGCCGGACCTGACAAGGCTTCCAGCATCCGAAGGCACATTGTAAGGCATATCAGCCGATATGTCAAAGACGGTCGAGATGTAGGGGATGGCAAATCGCCGCAGACGGGGTTCG
>JASFLR010000047.1:0-10394 GCA_050117995.1 Anaerolineae bacterium | reverse complement strand
ACAATATCTGGGCCATTGCTCAGGGGTTTGGCCTGAAAGCCGAGACCGTCCTGTGGGCCAACCCCAAGGTAGAAAAGGCGCCAGATCTGCTCAGCGTGGGACAAAACTTGATAATTCCCCCGGTAGACGGCATTTACTACACCGTAGCCAATGGGGACACAGTTGAAAAGCTGGCCAAGAAATACGAGACCACAGTTGAGAAGATCGTTGGTTTTGAGGGCAACGAACTGGAGGAGCCATACGCCCTGAGTGTGGGCCAGAGGATCATGCTCCCTGGCGGCCACAAGCCGGTAGTGCCCAGCAACTACTACCCCATGACCAGCGTCGGCAGGGCGCCGCAGAACGCTCCCACCGGTTCTGGACGCTTTGCCTGGCCCACGCAGGGAGTTCTCACGCAACGCTACTGGAGCGGCCACCTGGGCATTGACATCGCCAATCGCACAGGCACGCCTATTCGCGCGGCCGATGCAGGCTATGTCGTGATGGCTGGACGCGATACCTGGGGATATGGCAATCAGGTCCTCATTGACCACGGTAACGGCTATATGACGCGTTACGCGCACCTGGACCGCATCATTGTGAAGGCTGGCGACATTGTTGGGCGGAACCAGCAGGTCGGGACTATGGGTAACACAGGCCGCTCTACAGGGCCGCACCTTCACTTTGAGATCATCTACAACCGGGTACGGCGCAATCCCCTAGGTTTCTTGCCCTAGGATATCCCACACACACGCACGACGGGCGCGAGGAGAAATCTCGCGCCCGTTTTTGCGTCTGTAGGCCGCATCCCCGGGCAAAATCCCTCACCACTGGATAGCAGATCTCTTCAGACCCGAGTTATCCAAACGGGTTTGCGGCATACGGGCGCCGGGTTGTCCAGTTTCTGCACCCGATTTAATGGGAACTTAACGTGGCCTAACTGCTCAAAACCTTGACAAAACCGTGACATTGTGATATGATTGTGAGTGACGAAGAGTGGACCAACTTGGAAAGGAAGAGGGAGCCATGTCAATCCGGATCGTTACCGACAGCAACTGTGACTTGCCAGCAGAGATCATCCAGAACTATGGTATCGTCGTCATACCCATGTATGTGAATATCGGTACCGAGAGCTATCTGGACGGCATCGAGCTATCTCGCGAGGACTTTTACGAGGGCCTGCCCGACTTTGAGAGCCATCCCATGACGTCAGTTCCCGGGCCGGGCGTATTCATAGAGGCCTTTGACGCACTGGTCTCCGAAGGAGCCAGCGAGATTCTGTGCATACACATGGCTGGAAGTCTCAGTGCCATGGCAAACTCGGCACGGCTGGCGGCAGAGCAATGGGACGAGTTGCCAGTGACCGTGTTCGATTCGGGGAACCTGACTCTGGGCACCGGCTTGCAGGTGGTGGCAGCAGCCAAGGCTGCCGCTGAGGGTCACTCCGTGGCTGAAATTGTGGCCCTCCTCAAGGATCAAGCTTCGCGCACTTATTGCTTTGCAGCCCTGGATACGGTCGAATTCCTGCGTCGCAGCGGCCGCTTGACCCGTTTCCAGTGGGGCCTCGCTTCAGTGCTGCAGATCAAGCCCCTACTCAAGATGAACGATGGGGAGTTTGATATGGAGCGGGTGCGCACGCGCAAGGCAGCCCTGGCCCGCGTACTCGAGCTACTCGAAGGGCTGGGCCCACTGGAGGATCTGGCTCTTGTACATACCCATGCACCAGAAGAGGCAGAAGCCCTAGGCCGCCGGGCTAGCCACCTCTTCCCAAAAGGTATATCTTCTTTGTCGGCGGAGGTGACGCCCGTGATCGGCGCCCACATCGGCCCGGGCGTAGTGGGCTTTATCGCCATTCAGGCCCGCAGCCCTACAGACAGCTCGGGAATTGGGGAGTAACAAGGATGACCTTTGGGGAAGTGCATCCCGTGGGCGGGCTGGCGACACTGGGTCTCATGACCCTGCCACGGTTGATTGGACCGACCCTGAAGGATGCCACCATGGTAGACCCCCGGTTCCCGCGAATGAAGAATACTAGTTAGGAGCAACACCAATGAGTTCAGACGATCATCTCTTCAACTTGAAAGCTGTTGTGCACCAGACGGGGATCAAACCTGATACCTTGCGTGCCTGGGAGCGCCGCTATGGCTTGCCCAAACCCGCCCGCAGCAGCGGTGGGCACCGGCTCTATTCACAGCACGACATTGATACCCTTAATTGGCTCGTGGCGCGCCAGCAAGAGGGTCTTAGCATCAAACGTGCGGTGGAGCAGTGGCGGCAGGTCGAAGCTGAAGGCCATGATCCCTTGCAGATGGTGACAGCCTTTGCTCCACATGCTAGCGCTGCCCCTTCTCCCTATGCCGCGGGTGAAACACTGAAGCAGATGCGGGAAGACTGGCTACAGGCCTGCCTGTCGTACGACGAGCAGCAAACCGCGCTGATCCTGAATCAGGCTTTTGCTCTCTATCCACCGGAAGCGGTGGCGGTGGCGGTGCTGCAGAGAGCTGCAGCCCAGGTAGGCGAGGGTTGGTATGAAGGCGAAGTGACGGTACAACAGGAGCATTTCTGCTCAGCACTGATTGTGCGCCGGCTGGAGGCCCTGGTGATGGCTGCCCCTCCCCCCTCCCGGCCCGGCAGAATCCTGGTTGCCTGCCCACCGGAGGAATATCATATCATCAGTCCCCTTCTGCTTACCTTTCTCCTGCGCCGCCGCGGTTGGCAAGTCCTGTATCTGGGCGCCAACGTACCCATAGAACAACTCGAGACGACGGTGACTGCGGCCAAACCAAACCTGGTTATTATGGCTGCGCAGCGGCTGCATACGGCCGCCAAGCTGGTCGAAGCAGCTCAGCTCCTGCGACAGGAAAAGGTGCCAATGGCTTATGGGGGTCTCGTATTTAACCTGCTCCCCGCACTCCGCAGGCGGGTCGCGGGGCATTTCCTAGGCGAGGCCCTAGAGGCTGCCCCGCAGGCTGTCGAGTCGTTGATGACTACCCCGCATCCGGTGCCTGTCGCAGAGGAGACGCCGGAGGCTTACCGCCAGGCTCTGGACCGGTTTGAGGAGCGCCGGGCGCTGATCGAGGCCCAGCTCATCCGGAAGCTGGAAGGGGGAGGCCTTGCCCACCAGCATTTGGCGATGGCCAATCGGCAGATAGGACTCAATATCGATGCTGCTCTGGCCCTGGGAGATATCCATTTCCTGGGCACCGACCTGGAGTGGGTTCGAGGCCTGCTCCGGAACTACCAGGTACCGGACGGATCCATGTCTGCCTATCTGCACGCTTATCTAGAGGCAGCCACCGAGCAACTGGGCAAAGATGACCCAGTCGTTGGCTGGCTCGGGGAATTGGTCGGCGAAGCAACGGGTGAAGGGCAACCAATCGCCTCGTAGGCGACCAGGTAACTTCACCAGGACAATACCCTACTGGAGGAACAATGACCAAGATACAAGACAACGAGACTGCTCCGGACTTTACTCTAACTGATACCGATGGACATAGCGTTACCCTCTCTGATTTTCGAGACGACTGGCACGTGGTGCTGGTCTTTAACCGGGGCTTTATGTGACCGTTCTGCCGCAGGCACATGGCGCAGTTGCGCCAAGACTACCAGGAATTTTCGTCCAGAGACGCCAAGGTGGTGGTTGTAGGACCTGATACCGAGTCTGCATTTAGAGACTTCTGGCAGAAGGAGGACATGCCAGTTATCGGACTGGCGGATCCTTCGCACACTGTTGCCCGACGCTATGGTCAGGAGGTCAAGCTGCTCAAGATGGGCCGCATGCCAGCCATGATGGTTATCGACAAGGCGGGGGTGGTGCGGTACAAGCATTACGGCGACGCAATGTCCGACATTCCGCCAAGTTCGGAGATCCTAGCTATCCTCGATGAGTTGAATCAGGAAGACGCACAGGACTAAGGAGAGAAGGTTCATTCCACAGGGCGCTGTCAGAAACGTCCAGAGATCCTTGTGCAGGCATCCGTCTAGGACTCTAGGAGAGAATGCATGATCCCGAACCAATGGTATGTTCTGATGGAATCGAAGCAAGTCAAGGACAAGCCAGTGGGCGTGACGCGCATGGGCGAGAAGATGGTCTTTTGGCGCGGCGAGTCGGGCAAGGTGGGCTGCCTCCGCGACAAATGCCCTCACCGCGGCGTTGAGCTTAGCAAAGGACAGGTCGTCGATGGGCACATCCAATGTCCTTTCCACGGTTTTGAATACGATCCTTCCGGGCGATGTGTGCTGATTCCAGCCAATGGCCGGCATGGCCCTGTGCCCAAGGCCATGCGCGCCCAAGACTACCCGACCCACGAGGCGCACGGCTTCATATGGGTGTGGTGGGGCAAAGATCCGCCTGAGAACCTCAAGCCCCCGCGGTTTTTTGAGGACGTAGACGATAGCTTTACCTACGCCACGATCTACGATCTATGGGATGCCCATTACTCGCGTGCTATTGAGAATCAACTAGACGTGGTGCATGTCCCGTTCATCCACGAAAATACCATCGGGCGCGGCATAGGCACACTGGTTGACGGCCCTGGGATGGAGTGGATTGGCGAAGACATGTTCTATGTCTACACCTTCAACCGGCAGGACGACGGCACGCCTCCCAAGCGACCAAGAGAGGTGGAGGTGCCGCCCACCGATCGGGAATTCAAGCTGGAGTTCATCTTTCCCAATCTGTGGCAGAACTATATCAGCCCGGACGTGCGCGTCGTCGCTGCGATAACGCCGGTGGACGAGGGGCACACGCTCTTCTACCTGCGTTTCTATCAGAAATTCCTGACGGTGCCTGTGCTGCGGAACCTAGTGGCCTGGGCAGCGATGCCCTTTAACCGGCGGGTATTGCACGAGGATCGGCGGGTGGTGGAAACTCACCAGCCGCAGCCTTCCGGTCTCAGGATTGGTGAAAAGATGATCCAGGGAGACCGCCCCATCGTCGAATACCGTCGGCGGCGCGAGGAGCTGATTGCGGCAGCGCGCCGGGGTGACGGCCCGGCATGAATGCGTGGAGGGAACCATGAAAATCGGTGTGGTAGGAACAGGGATGGTCGGATCTACCGCCGCCTACGCTATGGTATTGCGTGGTGTGGGCCGCGAGATCGTGCTGGTAGATATTGACAAGAAGCGCGCTCGGGCTGAGGCAGATGACATCTTTCACGCCGTCCCCTTTGCCCATTCGCTTGAGGTCCGGGCTGGCGACTATGCCGATCTGGCTGGTAGCCGTATCGTTGTATTGGCAGCCGGTGTCTCCACAAAGCCGGGCGAGAGCCGCTTGGAGTTGTTGGGTCGAAACGCTGCCATCTTTGCTGACGTGGTACCCAATGTGCTCCGCCATGCGCCTGATGCCATCCTGCTGGTCGCCACCAATCCGGTGGACATCATGACCCACCTGGCTGCACGCTATGCTGGGGAGCATGGTGTGCCTGCCAGTCGCGTCATCGGCTCGGGCACCACACTCGACACAGCGCGGTTCCGCGTGCTTCTGGGGCGCCACCTGGGCGTGGATCCGCAGCACATCCACGGATACGTGGTCGGTGAGCATGGCGATTCGGAGGTACTGACCTGGTCGCTGGTCACCGTAGGAGGCATGCCACTTGCCGAGTTCGCGCGCCAGCACGGGGTAGCTCTCGACGCGGAGGTGCGCCAGGAGATCGATCACCGTGTCCGCGATGCTGCCTATGCCATTGTGGATGGCAAGGGCGCGACGTATTATGGCATCGGCGCTGCACTGGCGCGTATCAGCGACGCGATCTTGAAGGATCAACGGGCGATCCTGACGATCTGCACGCCGGTTGCCGAGGTTTTCGGCGTGTGCGATGTAACTATCTCGCTGCCGCATCTGCTGGGCGCGGAGGGCGTGATAGCCAGTTTCCCGCTACCGCTCAGCCCCGACGAGCAGGCCAAGCTACGAACCAGCGCCCAGGTAGTGTGTGATGCCATCGATGCGCTGGATGAAACGTAAGATATGGGAGCCGAGCAACTGTGAATACCTCGATATGGTGGGTTCGTCGCGACCAGCGGTTGGCTGACAATCAAGCTCTTGCTGCCGCACTGGCGCAGGCGGAGCAGGTCATCCCGGTCTTTGTACTGGATCCCACGCTCATGTCCGCGCCGGACGCGGGAGACAAGCGCGTGGCCTTTATGCTGGACGGGCTTCGCCAGCTCGATGCCGGCCTGCGATCCAGGGGCAGCGGATTGATCGTGCGCCGGGGCGACCCTGCTGCGGAACTGGCAAAGTTGGTGCAGGAAACGGGCGCGGAGGCCATCTTTGCCGAGGAGGACTACTGGCCCTATGCCCGGCAGCGGGATGGGCAGATAGCGGAAAGCCTGCCACTCCATTTGGTGGGCGGCTTGACTGTACATCCACCGGGTATGGTGCTCAAGGCGGACGGCACGCCGTATATTGTCTTCACACCTTTTAGCCGTGCGTGGAAGGCGCTTTCGCCTCCGGATCCAACTGCGCTGCTGCCTGCCCCTGATTCTATGCCCTCCCTTCCCGAGCTATCCAGCCTGGAGATCCCTAAGGAACCGATCCCCTCAGCCAGCGTGCCGTTTCCACCGAGCGAGGCCGAGGCCCAGCGCCGTTTGCATGCCTTTGCAGGTGGGGAAGGCGCTTGCAGCATCTACCAGTACGCCGAGGGTAGGGACCGGATGGACCTGGACGGTACATCCAGGCTGTCGCCCTATCTGCGCTTCGGGATGCTCTCTGCCCGCCAGGCTGTGATCGCCGCCCTCCGTGCTCGAGACGCGGCATCAGACACCAAGTCGCGAGGCGGGGCAGAGACCTGGCTCAACGAGCTGATCTGGCGCGAGTTCTATATGGCCATCCTGGCTCACTTTCCGCGGGTGTTGGGGCAGAGTTTCCGTGCCAACTTGCAAGGCATCGTCTGGGAGAATGACGAGGATGCTTTTGCTGCCTGGTGCCAGGGGCGCACCGGCTATCCTGTGGTGGACGCCGCCATGCGCCAACTGGTCGAGACCGGCTGGATGCACAACCGGGCGCGCATGATCGTCGCCTCGTTCCTGGTCAAAGACCTGCTGATCGATTGGCGTTGGGGCGAGCGGTTCTTTATGCAGCATTTGGTCGACGGCGATCCGGCAGCCAACAACGGCGGCTGGCAATGGACGGCTGGTACCGGCACCGATGCCGCCCCCTACTTTCGCATCTTTAATCCCACGCTGCAGGGCAAAAGGCACGATCCCGGGGGCGCTTACATACGCCGCTGGCTGCCCGAACTGGCGGCAGTACCCGAAAAGTACATCCACGAACCGTCCAAAATGTCCGTTGGCGCGCAGCGGGAAGCTGATTGTATCATAGGGCAGGACTACCCTGCCCCCATAGTGGACCATGCCTGGGCCCGGGAGCGAGTGCTGAACGCCTACAGGCAGGCCAGGGAAGGGGCCCCATGATCCGATCCCTGCGCTCGGTCCTCAAACCGGCTTCCTATCACGGCCATGATAAGCGACCACCGTTCTTTGAGGGATGGTACTACAAGTTGGTGGACGCTAGTGAGCAGATGCGCTATGCAGTCATCCCCGGCGTCTTTTTGAGCGACGATCCAGCCGAGCACCACGCATTTGTGCAGATTCTCGATGGGCGGACCGGACAGGTGACGTATCACCGCTTTCCGTCCGAGGAGTTCTGGGCCGCCGAGGGGACTCTGGATCTGCATATTGGGAACAATCGGTTTACGGCCGAGAGCCTTCTCCTGGATATCCGCTCACCTGAGCTGACGCTCAGCGGCGAGCTGTCCTTCAACACGCCCACACCCTGGCCGGTGACATTGGCCTCCCCCGGCATCATGGGATGGTATGCCTGGGTCCCGGGGATGGAGTGCTATCACGGCGTCGTGAGTCTGGATCATGAGATTCAGGGCCAGCTGGTGCTGAACGACCAGACCATCGACTTTGGCGGCGGTCGCGGCTATATTGAGAAGGATTGGGGCAAGTCCTTTCCGTCAGCGTGGATCTGGTTTCAGACCAATCACTTTGAGCAACGCGGCGTTAGCCTTACCGCTTCGGTGGCCATCATCCCCTGGGTGCGTAGATCCTTCCCCGGCTTTATCGTCGGCCTATGGCGCGGTGGGGTCCTGTATCGATTCGCCACGTATACTGGCGCGCGTATCGAACGGCTGGATATGGACGACGAGCAGGTTATTTGGGTCTTGCGAGATAGGCGCTATCGCCTGGAGATGCGTGCGATGCAGTCAGCTGGCGGCCTGCTGCACGCCCCGACATCGGTGGATATGGGCCGCCGGATCGCTGAGACGCTTAGTGCAGAGGTAGAGGTCGCGCTGTACAAACTTGACGGTGACGCCTCGCAGCTGTTGTTCCAGGGTACCGGGCGCCACGCTGGACTGGAGGCAGTTGGCGATCTGTCGCGGCTGCGAGCCATGTGGGCATCACAATCTTAGCCCTTAGGTAGAGAGCCGCGAAAGGGCCGTCCCCGAAGATTGGCCGGGTGGCTATGCTCAGAATCCCCCGGATGGCCGATGCATCTGGGGGTTCTTTTGTTACAATAGAATTGGCAGCTTGTGGGTCCGTCCGCCCTGCATTGAGCCGGTGGTGAGCGCCTGGATTACCTGAACTCGAAGTGTTGCTGCTGGGTAGGGGAAGCCATCGAGAATGGAGGTGATCGCATGGAAAGCGCAGAGCAGTTCTTTGATTTTGCGGCTAAGGTTGGTCTCACCAAGCACATCGGCAGTGTCCACGCCACGGAAGAACTCGCCGAGTTGTGCCACATTGGCCCGGGCAACTATGTCCTGGATGTTGGCTGCGGGGCCGGGGTGACCCCTTGCTTCCTGGCAAAGGAGTACGGCTGTCGAGTCGTCGGCGTGGATATCCTGGAAGGCATGATCGAGAAGTCGAGGCAAAGAGCAGAGCGAGAGGGGGTCACCGATCGGGTTGAGTTCAGGGTAGCCGATGCCCAAGACCTGCCATTTGAGGATGGCCTTTTCGACGCAGTTATTACCGAGTCGGTCACCGCCTTTCCTGCGGACAAGCAAAAGGCAGTCAACGAGTACACGCGCGTGACCAGGCCGGGCGGCTATGTCGGGCTCAACGAGTCGACCTGGTTGAAGGTGCCGCCCCCGCCGGAGATGGTCGCCTGGGTGTCTCAAGATATCGGTGCCACGGTCGAACCGCTGACCTCTGCCGAATGGACGGGGCTTTTGGAGAAGGCCGACCTGGGCGAGGTAAAGGTGAGTGTTCGCTCTGTCGACGTCCGAGATGAGGCCAGGGGAATATTCCAGCGCTACGGATGTGCTGGGATGCTGGGTATCTGGCGTAGGACGCTCGCCCTATACTTGAGGAACCCGGCGTACCGGCGATTCGTGAAGCAGGTACGGCAACAGGGCATGACTCCGAAAGGTCTCGATGAGTATTTTGGATATGGGCTCTTTGTCGGGCAAAAGCCTGCAGGGTTGTGAGCGGGTATCCGCCTTGAGCGGTCGTGAGCTGGCTTGACCTGCAGGCCCCTACAACGGTATAATGCGGGCATCACACCATCCTTGCCCCCACCGGTGCGGGGCTCCGGAACTGGTAGAGGAGGACGTTGGTGCTATCGCTGACCGATCCCCAGTGGGGCAAGCTTCAAAGCACGTATGGTGATGGAACCCAGGTTGCTGAGCTGCTCGCGCGTGCCGCTAGTGGCAACCCTTTCGATCTCTGGTACGATGAGCTATTCCAGGAACTCTGCCACCAGTATACGGTCAGCGAGGCTGCCTACGCGGCGCTGCCCCACCTGGTAGCCCTGGCTCGGGAGAACAGAGAGGCGCGCAAGCACCTGCTGGTCCTCGCTGGCTGCTGCTACGCGTTCGCTCAACTGCCGGATACCCAGCCTGTGCCCCCCGCATGGGAAGAGGAGTGGCACGCAGCTGCCCGGGCGGCGATCCCCCTGGTAGCAGAGATCCTGTCAGCGCAGCAGCCTTCCGAGTCTGAACTGCGCTATCTTTTCCTGTCTCTCGCTGCTTTCCATGGGCACGCATCGCTCGCACTGTCGCTGGAAGCGCTGGACTCGGAGGTCGAATGTCCCAACTGTGGAACTGTGTTCGAGCCAGCCTTCCGGATGGGCTGAAAGGGTGACGGAAGCGGCGGCAGATTCCTGCCGTCTCAGATGCCCCGGAGCTCACTAGCCGGCTGCAATCAGGCTTCCAAGTTCAAGATCCTACAATGCAGAGAAGGACTGCTTCATGAGGACAAAGACTGAAAAGCTGACCATGCGAAGATATCGAAACGAAGAGGACTACTGGCGGATCCGGAGCTTTCTCCGGCACGTGTTCTTACTCAACGGCCACCGGCAGTACAGCTGGCCCGTCGGCCGCCTGGATTACTGGCGCTGGCACGGCGTGGCAAACTGCGGGGGCTGTGGTCCAATCGAGTCGGTGATTTTTCTCTGGGAGACCGAGGACGGCGAG